>USCN01000091.1 GCA_900553165.1 uncultured Collinsella sp. | reverse complement strand
GGGCCTTTCGGCCGAATCTCTCAGCGCCCTTCCGTAACGGGCGCTGCTTGCTGACGACATATTTATATCCAAAATCAGCTCATACTTCCACCTTGCCCCCGAACGGTTTTTTATAGGGGGTGAACGGCATACACATATACTTCACGCATGGCACACTTCATCTTAATAAAGCGTATTTACGTGCTTAAACGCGTTTTAATCCTAAAATCAAATGGAACTAAACTTTGTTAAACCATCCTCAAATTGCATATTTCCAATAAAGCTATGAATAGAATTAGCGGTTCACACCGCGTCTCAACCATTTTCATTTTTATTCAGAAAAAAGTTTGTCCTATTCATTTCTGGTAAATAAATTACCGTTTACCAGACGCTTGATACCGTTCACCGGAAACTCAGTATAAGGCCCAGCGGATACCGGCTCGCTTTACGGCCCCATTTGTAACAACTTGACTTCTCGGTATAGAAAACGGACCCGCTTCCCCTAGGGAAACGGGTCCGTTTTCGATTATCTTCGGCTAATTTGGATAAGGCCCCCGAAGACCATCGGAATCCTAGCGATCGAACTCCGCCAGTGCCTCGCCCAAAAGCCTCAGGCCCTCACGAAGAACATCTTCGCTCGCGCAGTAGCCCAGGCGTGCGCCGCAGGGAAGCTCAAAACGGCTACCGGGGACCAGCAGCACTCCCCTCTCGGACAGCAGGCGCCTGCAGAACTCCTCATCATCCTCGGGAATATCCAGCTGGATAAACGAGGTGGACACGCCCTGCGGGGCCGTCCAGGAAACGCGATGCTGCGTATCGATCCAAGCCTGCGCGATATCGCGGTTGCCAAACACGATCTTGCGATTGCGCTCGAGAATCTTATCCTTGTGTTCAAGCACATAGGTCGCCAGGGCATCGTTGAACACGCCGCCGCAGATCATGGTGTAATCGCGATAGGTACGGATGCGGTTGGACACCTCTTCGTCGGCCAGGACCCAGCCCACGCGGGCCGCAGGCGTCGAATAGGTCTTCGACAACGAGTTGGTGACAATGGCCCTCTCGTACACGTCGACCATCGACATAAAGGCCTCGGTGTTCTCAAGCGGCAGATACACCTCGTCGCACAGCACGTAGGCGCCCACCGAGCGGGCGATCTCGGCAATCTGGCCGAGCATATCGGCATCGAGCACCGTACCGATGGGGTTCGATGCGTTGTTTATGCAGATAAGCTTGGTGTTGGGGCGCACCAAGCGCTTGAGTTCCTCGATATCGGGCTTCCAGCCGAGTTCCTCGCGAAGCTCCCAATACTCGACCTCGGCGCCCAGCGTGCGCGGAATCTCGTAGAGCGGCGCGTAGGTGGGCCACTCGGCGATAACATGGTCGCCGGGCTCGACCACAGCCATGATGGCGTTGAGGTTAGCGCCCGTGCAGCCATTGGTCTGCAGAATGTGATCGGGATTGACCTCCCGACGATACAGCTTGGCAACCTCGGCCTTAAACTCCGGCGAGCCCTCGATCCAGCCGTAGTTCATCTTCTCGCGGTCCAGGCGCTCGTAGAACGTGGCGCCGTCCTGTTCATCGAGCGCGCGCAGCTCGCCCATGGTGAGCGACGAGATCGTCGACTGGGCGATGTCCCACGTGGCGCTCTTCTCCCAAACGTTGAGCCATTCCTCAACGCCAATCGTCTTGATGTCCATGGCCAAGCGCCTTACAAAAGCAGTCATCCAATCGTGTTGACGTTCCTCATACAAGATTGGGGCGGTGCGAAAACCCGCACCGCCCCAATGGGAGACATCTAATGGCAGCTAGATGTATGTATTAAGACCTGTACGGGTCCTAGAAGACCCTAGAGGTCCTCGCGCCAGAAGGGCATGCTCATGCAGCGCGGGCCGCCGCGGCCGCGGGAGAGCTCGGCGGAGGGCACGACGAGAAGGTCCAGGCCCTCCTTGTACAGCACGTCGTTGGTGACGGTGTTGCGGGCGTAGACGCAGATCTTGCCGGGCTCGACGCACAGGGTGTTGGAGCCGTCGTTCCACTGCTCGCGGGAGGCCGCGATCGGGTCGCCGCCGCCGCAGGGGATCAGCTTGACCTGGTCGACGCCGGTGGCGTCCTCCAGGACGTGCTCGAGGGTGTCCTCGATCAGGCGGATGTTCACGTCGCCCGGGTTCTTGCCGGCGGTCAGCTCGTAGACGCGCAGGGTGCCCATGATGGCGGGGTGGATCGTGAACTTATCGACGTCGATCTGGGTGAAGACCGTGTCGAGGTGCATGAAGGCGCGCGAGACCGGGATGTCGAAGGCCAGGATGCGCTCGACCTTGGAGTCGGAGTTCCAGAAGATGTTCTGGGCCATGACGTCGATCGCGGCGGCCTGGGTGCGCTGGGAGATGCCGACGGCGAGGGTCTTCTCGTTGATGTTCAGCACGTCGCCGCCCTCGGTGTGGAACTGGCAGTCGCGGCGGAAGTACAGCGAGACGTCCTTGTAGTCGGGGTGGTACTTGAAGATGTACTTGCCGTACAGGGTCTCGCGGTTGCGGGTGACCGAGTACATGCGGTTGAGGTTGACGCCCTCGCCGACGACCGCGAACGGGTCGCGGGTGAAGTAGAGGTTGGGCATCGGGTCGATGATCAGGTCGGACTCGGACTCGGAGTTGACCAGGGAGTCGAGGGTCGTGGACGCCGTGAGGGGCATGTCGATCTCGGACTTGGTCATGCCGGCCATGGTCTTCTTGACGAACTCGAGGTTGTCCTCGATGGAGTCCAGCTTCTCGCGGACGATCTGCGGCATGTGCTGGCCGCGGATGCCGGCCTCGGCGATGTACTGGTCGGTGAACTCGGCGCGGGCGCCGGGGACCTGGTCGAACACCTCGGCGACGAGGTTCTCGAGATAGAGGACCTCCACGCCCTGGTCCCTCAGGATCTGGGCGAAGGTGTCGTGCTCCTGCTGCGCGACCTCCAGGAACGGGACGTCGTCGAACAGGAGTCGCTCGAGCTCGTCGGGCGGCAGGTTGAGGAGCTCGTCGCCGGGACGGTGCAGGCAGACCTTCCTGAGCTTGCCGATCTCGGAAGGCACGTGCAGACCTTTCGTCATGGCCTCCTACCTTTCTTTCGGGCCTTTCGGCCGAATCTCTCAGCGCCCTTCCGTAACGGGCGCTGCTTGCTGACAGCTCTAGTTATATCCAAATTCCACCCGCAATTCCACCTCGCCCCCGAACGGTCAACAAAGTGCGATGAACGGTATATCGCATGTGATTCCCCCATGATGTACTTCGGCGTTCTAAAGTAACTTTTCTAAGGTAAACGCTCTTTTTTCCTAAAAACCATTTGCGATTGTGTCTCTAAACTTTTGATTCAGAATTGCATAGCTTAATCGGTTTTATGTATATAAATGATGTTTGTTCACGTTTCCGCCTGCATTCAATGATATTCAGCTATCTATCATTCTTATTCACACTTACGTACCAATTGAGTGAGGATATAGACCGCTTGCAGACGAGCAGGGCGTCAGTCCTATGACTTGTCAGCGTAAGAAGTAGGTAAAGATACCGTTCACGCGATACGTTCGTGCCAGCGGTCGACTAAATTGAGACAATAGTGAATTAGAGTTAGGCTACCGTCCCCTACGGGGACTGAACGGACAGATGCATATGCCGAGCAAAATCGAAAAAAAGCAAGCCGCCGCAAAGCTGCGCAAACCGCCGCGCGACTTCTCGTACACGCAAAACCGAGAGCTTAGCTGGCTGCGCTTTGACAACCGCGTGCTTGACGAAGCCTTCGATGAGACTGTCCCGCTGTTCGAGCGACTAAAGTTCGTCTCGATCTTCGAGTCCAACCTCGACGAGTTCCTTATGGTGCGCGTGGGCGGCCTGTCCGATCTGGCAGAGCTCAAAAAACAGCCTGTCGACAACAAGAGCAATATGACCGCCTCCGAACAGGTCGATGCTGTCATGGCCGAAATGCCCGGGCTCCTTACCCGTTGGGAGTCCATCTTTAAGAGCATCGAGGGCAAGCTCGACACCTTGGGCGTTCACCGCGCCCGCATCGATTCGCTTACGCCCGAGGAGCGCACCTTTGTAACCCGCTACTTCCAGGCCTACGTGTCGCCGGTCATCTCGCCGCTGGTCATCGATCCGCGCCACCCCTTCCCCAACCTGCGCAACGGCGCGCTCTATCTGGCCTGTGGTCTGGACGGCGCCACCGACGAGGAGAGCCTGCTGGGCCTTATCGAGATTCCCGCCTCGATGAACCGCGTGGTCGAGATCCCCTCGCCCACCGGCACCTACTCCTACATCTTGCTCGAGGACGTCATCCTCGCCTGCCTGGACAGCTGCTTTGGCTCCTATAAGCCGCTGGATCGTGCGCTGATCCGCGTCACCCGCAACGCCGACATCGATCCGGACGGCGAGGGCGTCGAAGAGGAAGAGGACTACCGCCAGCACATGAAGCGCATTCTCAAGAAGCGCCTGCGCCTGCAGCCGGTAGTGCTCGCGGTCTCGGGGTCGCTCGAGAAGGCGACGCTCAAGACTATCCGCAAGGCGCTCGAGCTCTCGCGTCGCTCGGTCTTTACCTGCGATATCCCGCTCAACCTGGGCTACGTCTTTGGCATTGAGGGCAAGATTCCCGAGCACCTGCGCAACGAGCTCCTCTTTACGCCGTTTAAGCCGCAGCCCAACCCCACCATCGATATGACCCGCTCCATCCGCGAACAGGTGCTGCAGGGCGACAAGCTGCTCTTTTATCCCTACGAGGCCATGAACCCCTTCCTGGATCTGGTGCACGAGGCCGCCTACGACCCCGAGTGCATCTCGCTGCGCATCACACTCTACCGCGTGGCCAAGCAGAGCCGCCTGTGCGAGCCGCTGATCGATGCTGCCGAGAACGGCAAAGAGGTCACGGTGCTCATGGAACTTCGTGCCCGCTTTGACGAGCAGAACAACATCGAATGGGCCGAGCGTCTGGAAGAGGCGGGCTGCACCGTCATCTATGGTTCCGAGGGCTTTAAATGCCACTCAAAGATCTGCCAGCTCACCTATCGCGAGGGTATGGCGCTCACCCGCCTCACGCTTTTGGGCACCGGCAACTTTAACGAGAAGACGGCCAAGCTCTACAGCGACTTTATGCTCATGACCGCCCATCCCGGCATCGGCGAGGACGCCAACCTGTTCTTCCGCAACCTGTCGCTGGGCAATCTGCGCGGCGATTACCGCTTCCTGGGTGTGGCGCCCGTCGGACTGAAACCGCTCATCATGCGCGGGCTTGACCGCGAGATCCAGCGCGCCCTTGCCGGCGAGCCCGCCCGCGTGTTCTTTAAGCTCAACTCGCTGACCGACCGCGAGGTTATCGACAAGATCGCCGAGGCATCGTGTGCCGGCGTGCGCGTAGACATGATCATCCGCGGCATCTCGTGCCTCAAGCCCGGTGTTCCGGGCAAGACCGAGAACGTGCATGTCCGCTCCATCGTCGGACGCTTTTTGGAGCACGCGCGCGTCTATGCTTTCGGCGTGGACTCGGACATGATTTACCTGAGCTCGGCAGACATGATGACGCGCAACACCGAGCACCGCGTGGAGATTGCCTTCCCCGTGCTCGACCCCACCTGCCGCGCCCTAGTGCACGAGTACATGGGCATGCAGCTGCGCGACAACGTGAAGGCCCGCAGCCTCACGAGCGACGGCACCTGGGTCCCCGTGGAGCGTGCAGAGGGTGAGAAACCCTTCAACTCGCAGGAAGCCCTGCTGGAGCGTGCCTATCGCAACGCCGAGGCCGCGCCCGAGCCCGTCATTGAGGCGGAACCTGCCCCCGAGGCCAAGCCGCAGCCAGTA
>USCN01000090.1 GCA_900553165.1 uncultured Collinsella sp. | reverse complement strand
TTCGGGATGAGGACCGAGGAGCTGCGCGGTAAGACCAAGGCGGATGCCCTCAAGCACCCCAACTGGAACATGGGGGCCAAGATCACCATTGACTCCGCCACCCTCATGAACAAGGGCCTGGAGCGCATTGAGGCCATGCATCTGTTTAACTGCGACCTCGATTTCATTAACGTGGTCGTGCAGCGTCAGTCCAAGATTCACTCTATGGTCGAGTTCGCCGACGGCTCCGTGATGGCGCATCTCGGTGCATCCGACATGCGTATTCCCATCCAGTTCGCGTTCTCGTATCCCGAGCGTTGGGATACTCCGGCGCCTCGTATCGATTTTCGCGAGCTGGGGCAGCTCACGTTTGATGCTGCCGACATGGATACCTTCCGCTGTCTGGCACTGGCCGAGCGTGCCGGCAAGACGGGTGGCACCATGCCGTGCGTGCTCAATGCCGCCAACGAGGTCGCCGTCGATGCCTTCCTGCACGATGGCTGCAGCTTTACCGATATCGATCGCATTGTGGAATCCTGCATGGACGCCCACGATATGCAGGTGGTCGATTCGTTTGAGCAGCTTCGCGACATCGATGCGTGGGCGCGTGAAAAGGCTGCGCAGGTGCTCGCCGCAACCCGTTCCTAACCCATAAGGATTGCTTTTTCGTTTTATGGATACTGTTCTGAGCGTTCTCTCATCGGTCTTTTGGGGCCTGCTGATGCTTTCCGTCCTCGTGTTTTTGCACGAGGGCGGCCACTTTTTGGCGGCGCGTGCCTGCGGCGTCCGTGTGACCGAGTTCTTTTTGGGTCTGCCGTGCCGCTTTGACATCCATTACACGTCGCGTCGCATTGGAACCAAGTTTGGCGTGACCCCGCTGCTGCTGGGTGGCTACGCTGCCATCTGCGGTATGGATCCGACCGATGTTTCGTGCGCCGACCGCGTGCTCGCGGCTATCTATCGTCATGGTCGCGTGACCGTGGCCGACCTTGCTGTCGAGCTCGAGCTTTCCGAGGAGGATGTGCTCGAGGCATGCGCCCTTTTGCTGGGCTGGGGCTCCATCGCGCCCTGGTATGAGGAAGGGGAGAAGCCCTCGCCGAGCTACTATCCCACCAAATATCAGACGTTGCCGCGAGACAAGGCAGGCTATACCACCTTTGATGGTCGCCGTTTCGATCGCGAACATGCGACTGCCGAGGGCGATGTGTGGGAGCTGCCGTGCGGCGAGGCCGAGTTCCTTGCGCAAGAGCGCTCGCACACCTATCTTGGCCAAGGCTTTCTCAAGCGCGCCTTTATGCTGCTCGCGGGCATTATCGTCAATATCTTGACGGGTTTTTTGCTCCTTATGAGCATCTATTCCATTGCGGGTGTCACCGTGCCGATGGATACCAACGTGATCGGTCAGGTTGACGAGGGGTCTATTGCCGCCAAGGCGGGTATCGAGGGCGGTGACGCGATCCTTTCGGTTGACGGTGTCTCATGTTCCACTTGGATGGATGTCTACGATGCCATCGGCAAGGCTGCCGGTAAGGACGATATCGCCATCGAGTACGAGCGTGACGGCAAGCAGCATTCGACCACGGTTGCGCTCAAAGAGGACGAGCGCCTAGGTGTGTATGCCTCTACGCAGGTGGTCCGTTTAGACCCCATCACGTCGGCTCGCCTGTCGTTCTCCTATGTCGTGCAGACAGCGGATGGCGTGATGCGCCTGCTCCAGCCGCAGCATACGATGGAGATTCTCGATCAGTCTTCTTCGATCGTGGGTATTAGCGTTATGTCCTCACAGGCCGCTGCTGCCGGCCCTGCCACGTTCCTTTCCTTTGCCGCCCTCATTTCGTTCTCGCTTGGCTTTATGAACCTGCTGCCCATCCCACCACTCGATGGCGGCAAGCTGGTCATCGAGATCATTCAAAAGATTGCGGGCCGCGAGCTGCCGCTCAAAGTGCAGACAATCGTCAGCTATGTCGGCATCGCGCTCTTTGCACTGCTGTTTGTCTATATGCTTCGTTCCGACATCCTTCGATTTATTCTGTAGGGGAGTGTTTGGATTGTCTTTATCCCATCCTTTGCCTCGCGAGTTGACGCGCCCCGTGCATGTGGGCGGCGTGCAGATCGGTGGTGGCGCTCCGGTCGTGGTTCAGTCTATGACCTGCACCGATACTGCTGATGCCCAGGCAACGCTTGCGCAAGTGTGCGCGTTGGCGCAGGCTGGCTGCGATATCGTGCGCGTGAGCGTGCCTACCGAGGCTGCGCTCGAGGGCTTTCGCACGATTTGTGCCGAGTCTCCGGTGCCAATCGTCGCCGATATCCATTTTAACCATAAGCTTGCCATTGGCGCTGTCGAGGCTGATGCCTCTAAGCTGCGCATCAACCCCGGCAATATCGGCGATTGGGCTAAGGTCGATGCCGTCATCGATGCCGCGGGTGCCGCGGGCTGCGCGATTCGCATTGGCGTGAACGCGGGCTCGCTTGAGCAAGATATTGCCGAGCGCGACGACCTCACGCAGCCCGAAAAGCTCGTGATGTCGAGCGAACGCTTTGTGCGGCACTTTGAGGACCGTGGGTTTACCAACATCGTGCTATCCGCCAAGGCCCATAGCGTACAGACGACACTTGATACCTATCGCGCCCTGTCGCGCGAGATACCGCATGTTCCGCTCCACCTGGGCGTGACGGAGGCGGGGACCAAGCTTCAGGGCACCATCAAGAGCTCTGTAGGCTTGGGTATCTTGCTTTCCGAAGGCATCGGTGACACCATGCGTGTGTCGCTCACGGCCGATCCGGTTGAGGAGCCGCCGGTCGCCTGGGGAATTCTACAGTCGCTGGGCCTGCGTCGCCGTGGTCCCGAGATTGTCTCGTGCCCCACGTGCGCCCGCTGCCAGGTTAACCTGATTCCCATCGCCGAGGAGGTCACCGAGCGGCTTAAGAACTATTCCGCGCCGCTTTCGATCGCCGTGATGGGATGTGCGGTCAACGGCCCCGGAGAGGCATCTGACGCCGACCTGGGTGTTGCCTGCGGACGTGGTCAGGGCCTGCTCTTTTCGCATGGCCAGATCATTGGTAAAGTAGCTGAGGATCAAATTGTCGACGCGCTTATGGCCGAGGTCGACAAACTTATTGAGGAGAAATAAATGACCCGAGCAATGTATATGTCTAAGCTCTATGCGCCGACGCTCAAAGAGGATCCGGCGGATGCCGAGCTAGCGAGCCACCGTCTGCTGCTTCGCGCTGGCATGATCCGCAAGGAGGCCGCCGGCCTGTATTCCTATCTGCCGCTCGCTTGGCGCTCGATCCGCAAGATCGAGAACATCGTGCGCGACGAGATGGATGCCGCCGGTGCTCAGGAGCTCATGATGCCCATCATGGTCGATGCCGAGCTGTGGCGTGAGTCCGGCCGTATCGATGCCTATGGCAAGGAGCTTGTGCGCTTTGATGACCGCCACGGCCGCGAGTTTGTGCTCGGACCCACGCACGAGGAGACCGTGACTGCCCTGGTGCGCAATGAGTTGCGTTCCTACAAGCAGCTGCCAGTGAACCTCTATCACATCCAGGATAAGTTCCGCGACGAGTTCCGTCCCCGTTTTGGCCTGATGCGCGGTCGCGAGTTCATCATGAAGGACGCCTACAGCTTCTCTGCTACGCAGGAGAGCCTGCAGGAGGAGTACGACAAGATGAAGCAGGCCTATGCCAACATTTGCGAGCGCTGCTACATCAAGGCTCTGCCCGTTGTCGCCGACTCCGGCGAGATCGGTGGCGATACCTCCGTCGAGTACATGGCTTTGGCCGACGCTGGCGAGGCTTCGCTCGTCTACTGCGACGATTGCGGCTTCGCTGCCGACGATGAGGCCGCAAGCACCAAGGTCGTTGTGACCGAGGGTCCTGGCGACGGTACGCTTACCAAGGTCGAGACTCCGGGCATGGGTACCATTGAGGCCGTCGCCAAGTTCTTTGGCTTCCCCGAGAACGGTACGCGCAAGTCTCTGGCACTCATCGACGCCGAGGGCAAGCCCGTCGTGGCCATTGTTCCGGGCGACCACGAGCTCAACGATTGCAAGGCCGAGCATGTCTTTGGCAAGGGCTATCGCATGATGACTGATGAGGAGCTCCAGACCTACGGTCTGCATAAGGGCTTTATCGGACCGGTTAACCTGCCCGAGGGCATTCGCCTGGTGTGCGACGAGAGCCTGCGCGAGTCCAAGCAGTGGGCCTGCGGTGCCAACGAGATCGATTATCACTTTACCGGTGCCTGCCCCGAGCGCGACTTTACCGTCGACGAGTGGGCCGACCTGGTAACCGTCGTTGCCG
Organism: uncultured Collinsella sp.; assembly: GCA_900553165.1. GTDB lineage: Bacteria > Actinomycetota > Coriobacteriia > Coriobacteriales > Coriobacteriaceae > Collinsella. The sequence goes on along the minus strand of USCN01000090.1, from coordinate 1,554 downwards.
GCGATCCCTGCCCGCACTGCGGCAAGCCGCTCTCTGCTGCTCGCGGCATCGAGGTCTCGCAGGTCTTCCAGCTGGGTACCAAGTATTCCGAGGCCATGGGCGCCACCTTTATGGACGAGGACGGCAAGGAGAAGCCGCTTATCATGGGTTGCTACGGCGTTGGTGTGTCCCGCTCGCTTGCTGCCGTCGTGGAGCAGCACAACGACGAACACGGCATCGTCTGGCCGGTCTCCGTTGCCCCGTACGAGGTCGCGGTGATTCCGCTCGATCCCAAGAAGGAGGAGTGCGCTAACGTTTGCGACCAAATCGTCGAGGGCCTGTGCGCCGAGGGTATCGAGGTTGTCGTCGATGACCGTGACGAGCGTCCTGGCTTTAAGTTTGCCGATAACGACCTCATGGGCTTCCCGTATCAGGTCGTGCTTGGCAAGCGTGGCCTCAAGAATGGTACTGTGGAGCTCAAGGACCGTGCCACGGGCGAGCGTGAGGACGTGGCGATCGACGAGGTCGTCGCCAAGATTGCCGAGCTTGTTAAGGCGGCCCGCCGTTAATCGACGTTTCTGCTATTAGATGTAATTGCGGGGCTGCTCCGTATCTCTCTTAGGATGAGATGCGGAGCAGTCTATTTTGTTGGAATAAACTCGATGGGTAAAGAAAACCCCACAGCCCATATGAGCTGCGGGGTTTTCTTGTGCCTCCGATGCGAAATAAATCGCTCAGATATTACTGATAATCGACGACGTCGATCCAGTTCTTCAGGAACTCATCGTTCACGTTGCGCTTACGAGCGAGCTCGGAAGCGGCGACGATGCTCGTCCACTGACGCACGACCTGCATGGGCATGTCGGCGCGGTCGCAGTAGAGCTCCAAGTAGGCCTCAGCCTGGTCCTTGCTGTTGAGGGCGAAGAGCAGGTAGGTGGTGGCAACGTCGGCAGCAGGGGAGCCCTGGGTGGCGTGTGCCCAGTCGCACACATAGAGCTGGCCGTCGTCGCCGACGATGACGTTGGAGGGGTTGAAGTCGCCGTGGCAGACCTTGAACTCCTTGGTCATGCCGTCCAGACGCTCCTGAAGGTTGTAGCGCGTGGTGGCATTGAGCTGATCAAGGCTGTCGATCATGCGGGCGAACTTGTCGCGCTGACGGTTGAGCAGCGGGGAGGTATAGCCGTGGATCTCGATCTGGAGGTCGACGAACATCTCGAGATACTCACCAAAGCGCTGGGGCTCAGCAGTCATCTTCTCGGCAAGGGTGGTGCCCGGAACCTTCTCGGTCACGAGCGCCCAGCCGTTGGCGTTCTCGAGCTGGGAAACCTCGAGAGCCTTGGGGCTGCGGATGCCGCACTCATTGATGCGGGCAAGATTCAAAGCCTCGTTGAACACGTCGGAGACAGGCTTGGTCTCGTTAAAGACCTTGACGATCTTGTCGCCCAGGTCGTAAACGACCTTGTTGCCACGGCGGACGAGCTCGGTCTTGGAATCGGGTAGCAGCATGGTTGCATCCTTTCAACGATGCGATAGAAGCGATGGCGGGGGTGTGTGAAACACCCGTGCACCCCCGCC
>USCN01000089.1 GCA_900553165.1 uncultured Collinsella sp. | reverse complement strand
CTCACGCGCTACGGTCGGGCCTATATCGACGCGATTCGTCAGCATATCTAGGCTGCTGTGCTCCGCACGGTTCAAGTCTCTTTATGACAGTCCAGACTGATATAGGAAGCATCTATATCAAACTGTTATAAACGTATATTTTACGATGGCCATATGAGCGCTCATACTCTGTCCCAGTAAAGCAACCAATGCAAAGGGAGATATCTATGAGCACTTCGATTCAACCGAACGCGCCGTTTCGCGCCGATATCGTCGGCAGTTTTCTTCGTCCGCAGGCTGTAAAGGATGCCCGTGCCGCCTATGTCGCGGGTAAACTTGACGCTTCCGGCCTTAAGGCCGTCGAGGACGATGCTATTCGCGATTTGGTGGCAAAGCAGAAGGCCGCCGGCCTGCAGGTCATCACCGATGGCGAGTTTCGCCGCAGCTACTGGCACCTCGATTTTATGTGGGGGCTGAACGGCGTCGAGCGTCGCACCTCGCGTACGGGATATATGTTCCACGACGAGGAGACCACGGCCGATACCGCCGTGGTGACTGGCTCCATCAGCGGCGAGAACCACCCCTTCGTCGAGCACTTTAAGTTTGTCAAGGCACTTGAGGGCGAGGACCACGTTGCACGCCAGACCATCCCGGCGCCTATCCAGACGTTCTCTGAGGTCACGCTCGACCGCTGCGATGGCCAGCAGGAGAGCCTGCGCGCTGTCTATAAGACCGATGAGGAACTTGCCGACGCCATCGCAGCCGCTTATCGTACGGTGATCGCCGACCTGTACGCTGCAGGCTGCCGCAACATCCAGTTTGATGACTGCACCTGGGGCATCTATTGCGATACCGACTTTGTGTCCAAGACCGGCATGAGCCCGGTTGATCTGCAAAAGGTGAGTGAGCTGGGCGTGGCGCTCAACAACGCCGCTATCGAGGGCAAGCCCGACGACCTGGTCATTAACACGCATGTGTGCCGCGGTAACTACCACTCTACCTATGCCTTCGAGGGTGGCTATGACCCCATCGCGCCATACCTGTTCGCAAACGAGGATGTTGACGCATTTTACCTGGAGTTCGATACGCCGCGCGCCGGCGGTTTTGAGCCGTTGAGGTACGTTGCCCCTGGCAAGAAGGTCGTGTTGGGCCTGGTGACCACCAAGGCCGCTGAGCTTGAGGACGAGGATGCCATCGTCGAGCGTATTCACGAGGCTGCAAAGTATGTTCCGCTCGAGAACCTGTATCTGTCTCCGCAGTGCGGCTTTGCCAGCTGCGAGATTGGCAACAAGCTGACCGAGGACGAGCAATGGGCAAAGATCGCGCTGGTCAAGCGTATTGCCGAGCGCGTTTGGAAATAGCGGTAACGTTCGCAGGTGACGGCGCGTGCGAGACATGGCGCATCGCGTACAATGGTTCGGATCGTATCGTTCGGGCAGGTAATCCGCTATGCTCGAGCGCCCTTCCATTTTGAAAGGACTCTCATGTCCCAGTCCTCGACGCCCGCCGCCAGCGATGCCATCTACGACGCATCGTCGCTCGGCCGCCCGCGCATGTTTTTGCTCGGTCTGCAGCACCTGTTTGCCATGTTTGGCGCCACCGTGCTGGTGCCCGTGCTCACCGGTCTCTCGGTTTCGGCAACGCTTTTGTTTGCCGGTTTGGGCACGCTGCTGTTCCACTTCCTGTCGCGCGGTAAGGTGCCGGCATTTTTGGGCTCATCGTTTGCCTTTATTGCCGGTTATGCCGCAATCGCGCCCAACGGCGAGACCGAGCTTTTGCCCTACGCTTGTCTGGGCGTTGCTTGCGCCGGCCTGCTTTATCCGGTGCTTGCGGCGCTCTTCCGCGCCTTTGGCGCCAAGCGTGTCATGCGTTTCTTCCCGCCGGTGGTGACTGGCCCCATCGTCATTTCGATCGGTCTGATCCTGGCGAGCTCCGCTATTGCTAACTGCCAGACCAACTGGCTTGTGGCTGTCATTGGCGTTGCCGTTATCGTCATCTGCAACATCTGGGGCCGTGGCATGGTCAAGATCGTGCCGATTTTGCTGGGCGTTGTGGTGAGCTATGCCGTTGCGGCTGCGCTCGGCGAGGTTGATTTCTCGGGCGTTGCCGCCGCTCCGTGGGTCGGTCTGCCCATCGTGTGGGACAACACCGTGTTTGCACTCTTTGGGCCGCAGTTCGATAACGGTCTTGCCACGACGGCCATCATCACCATCATGCCGCTGGCCTTCGCGACCATGATCGAGCATATCGGCGATATCTCTGCTATCGGTTCGACTTGCGAGCGCAACTACATTGCCGATCCCGGTCTGCATCGCACGCTGCTCGGCGACGGCCTTGCCACGATTCTGGCTTCGCTCTTTGGCGCTCCGGCCAACACTACGTATGGCGAGAACACCGGCGTGCTCGCCCTGACGCGCGTGTTCGACCCGCGCGTAATTCGAATTGCCGCGTGTTGCGCCATCGTGCTTTCGTTCTGCCCCAAGTTCGCCGCGGTCATCGCCGCCATGCCGGCATGCGTTATCGGCGGTGTGTCGCTCGTGCTCTACGGCATGATCAGCGCTGTGGGCGTCCGCAACCTCATCGAGAACCAGGTCGATTTCCAGAACAACCGCAACGTGCTGGTTGCCGCGCTGGTGCTCGTGCTTTCGCTCGGCATCGCGTACAGCACCGCCGGCGCCATCGTGTTGGAGCTGGGCGGCGTGACCATTTCGCTGTCCGGCATTGCCGTGGGCTCACTGGTGGGCATCGTGCTCAACGCCATCCTGCCGGGTAACGACTTTGAGTTTGATGTCTCCGAGCTTGAGGAGGCTGCTGAGTAGCAGCTGCGTTCAGCTAAAACAAGATATGGTGCCCATGCGTATATGCGTGTGGGCACCATTTTTAATGCGTCAGTATCCAGTGGATGCCGCGGGCCATGCGTAAGTCGGTTTGGGCAAAGTGATTGCCGGGGTTGAGCTCCAGCGTTGTTGGAATGCCGCGCTCGACGAGCAACGCTTCCATCGCGCGTGTGTCGTCGAGTACATGCCGCATCATGCGGTTGGGCGTCTTGGTTTCCTTTTTGCCGAGTGACAGGTAGACGGCTTGCGGGCTGCCGGCAAAAGGGGCCGTGCTGGCACGGTCGACAAAGTCGGGAAACCATAGCGACCCCGATGCGCTCGCGGCGCGGTCAAAGGCGTCGGTTTGCCAGAGGGACCAGAGTGCGAAGAGGCCCGCGAGCGAGTAGCCGGCAATGCCGCGCCAGGTGGGCGGCTGAGGAAGCGACGACTCGACCTGGGGGATTATCTGATTCAGCAGCTCATCAAGAAAATCGGCAGCTTGGCCGCCGAAAGGCTCGGCATCGCGTACGGTCCCGTCGCATGCCCAGGGGCTCAGCTCGCGATTCCAATCGAGCCCGCCAATGGTGACGAGGGCGAAAGGCGGACAGTCGAGCTCTCGGCAACACTTATAAACCTCGCTGCCGTCGCCCACGACCACAGGAAGGTAGATGACAGGCGCGCTTTCCGTATGATTCGAATAAACGGTTATCTGCTTTTGATGCGCTTCCATGACGGGCTTCTCTCAGTGTTGTGATATCGGCAGCCCCAATTGTCGCACGCCAGCGTATGCCGGTTGGGCTAGACCAAAGACAATCTCGTGCATCCCCTGCGGACGCATATGGAAAACGCCACCGCCGGAGGGGAGCTCGGCGGTGGCGTTGTTAAACGGTGCTGGGGCTCGGGGCCTTCGCGGGAGCTGCCATGTGCGCAGAGGCGTCTAAGAACGCTTACGGCTCGCCATGGTGCCTGCGGCGATAGCGGCTGTTCCCGCAAGGACGGTTGCCACGATGGCCGCACCCGAGGTGTCGCCGGTTGCCGCGAGCACGCCGGTAGTCTTGGCTTTCGTGGTTGAAGCCGCAACGGCCTTGGTCGGCTTTGAGCCCTCAGGCTTGGGGTTCTGCTTGGACTCCGCGGGCTTGCTTTCTGCGGGCTTGGTCTCGTCGGGCCTGGGGTCTTCCGGCTTGGCTACCTCGGGAGGTGCGATGGTCGTACTTTTGGCGACTGCTTTGATATAGAGGGAGTCGACCGTGGCGTCGCCCGTGCCGATGGCTTGGCCTGCCTCGTAGATGCCGTCACGGAGCTTGCGATAGTCAATGACCTTGCCGCCTTCGGGCGTCTGGATGGCGGCGTTCTCAATCTTGATGGTGCCGATTGTCTTGCCGTCAGCGCTCATGGCACGGGCAAAGATTGCCGCTGTATCTCCTTCGGCCGTTACCTTGCTGCGGATGATCGAGATGACTGCGGGTGTGACGCCCTCGCTGGTCTGGGCGATGATGCCGATGTTCTCGCCTTGGGGTTCGCGCCTCGTCTCGCCATCTTGGTTTTCGCTGTAGGGGATGGGGCCGTCGCCGTTCTCGACATAGCGGGCTATGGCCTTGACAACGGAGTCGCTGATGTAGATGTGGCCGCCCTTCTCGTTGGGTCGATCGTTTCTGGTGGAGAATGCAGCCGAAACCTCGCCTTCCGCAAACGCGTCCACGGTGGAGCCGTTCTTGACGACGATGTCGTCCTGGTAGGTGAAGAGGGCGTTGGCGCCACCGTATCTGCCTTTACTTGCACGGACCGTCACGTTTGCATGATCGAGGGTGATGCCCTTGTGGGCATAGACGCCATATTCAACACCGTTTACGTTGAGGGAGGCGTTTGTGGCTGCGAGGCTGCCCTTGGCCTCGACGGCAGCGTCTTCCTCGGAGCTTGCCTTGACCTGGCTGCCGTCCGAGATGTTGATATTGTCGCCGCTCCAAAGGGCCTCACCATCGGCTGAGCTTGCCTCGACCGTCCCGCCACCCTTGATGGTGAGGTTCTTGTCGGCTCCAATACCCTTGTCCTTGGTAGCCCTGGCGGTGACGGCTCCGCTGTCGTCAATCGTGATATTGCCGTTTGCCCTGATGCCATCCGATGCACCCGTGGCGTTGACGTTGCCCGAACCTTTGATAGCGAGATCACCTCCGGCATTGATGGCATCAAACCCAGTGCTCGTGGCGTTGACGGATCCGGCTCCGTCGATGTTGATATTACCCGTGGTGAGGATAGCGTCCTCAGTAGATGTCACGCTGAGCGTGCCGCCCTCGTCGCCTTGGATATTGAGCTCGGCATTCTCGTTAGTGCCATGAGAAACGTTGATGCTTTCGATCCATTCGGCAGTGACGATGTTGGTTCCCGAGTAATTCACGTTGAGCTTGCCTGCGGCCTGGATCTCGCCGCCGTTATAGTTGTTGAGCTTCAAGTCGTCGGCGCCGTCCCACGACCAGGTACCGGCCTCGTCGCTCGCCGCGGTGTTGTACTTGTTGCCGCCGACCTTGACCCATTCCGCTGCGAGCGAGACGCTCGGCATGAGCAGCGAGCTCACCGTGAGCGCGCAGGCCAGGCCGCAGACGATGCGGCGCGTCACGCGGCGCCAGCTGCCGTGCGCGAGTCCTATGCGACGGCGAACGTCGGGTTCGGCAACATGGGTTCCGGCGGTAGTGTCATTGCGTTTGGGGGTCGTGAACAAGGCTGCCATGGTTGCTCCCGTTCTCATAGGGCCTATACGACTAGATTCAGCGTATCTGCTGGATGTTGCCGGCGGTAGTGCCGTTTGGAGGGCAAAATGGCCAAAATGGGGGAGAAATAGGCCGCACGCCGGCGCAGGGACCGGCGCTAAAAGAAAAGCGCGGGGCCGCATGGCGACTCCGCGCTTTATTGTTCAGCTTTTGCAGCCTTGCCCTTACGCTACGAAGAAGTAGACGAGGAAGGCAAGGGCCGCGATCCACCCGTCCCGTGCGAAAAAGTGTTTACGAGCGCTTGCGGCTCACCACGGCGCCCGCGGCGATGGCGGCTGGTCCC
>USCN01000088.1 GCA_900553165.1 uncultured Collinsella sp. | reverse complement strand
TGACGTCGATCACCAGCATGAGCACGCCGTCGTGCGCGGTGTAATCGCCCTCGGCAAGCGACCACTCAACGTGCTGCTTGGCCCAGCTGAGCATGTTATGGGTAAGCGGCTCGCCCTGCACCAAGCGCTCGGACAGCGCGCGAATGTGACGGTTGAGCATGGGCACCTTTTTGTTGGACATGCGCCAACGGCAGATAAGCGCGGGCTTGTCGAGCGTAAACTTCTCGACCGCCTCCTGATTGGCGCAAAAGTCCTCGTACGCACGCTGATCCTCGGCATTGCCAAACAGCTCGGCATCATCAATCTGGGGCATGGTCATACCTTTCGTGTTAGTCATTCCGTCCTCTTATACCAAAAAGACGGCCCTCCAAACGGAGCGACCGTCTTTTGCAGAGATTATTTTGACGATATGGTCAGGCGACCGAACAGTTTAATGGGATAGAGAAACATCCCATTAAGGGTTTTCCAAGTGCCCGAGATTGCCCCGAAAGAGGAGCGCCGCGTACTAAATGTACGCAAGCGACGGTTTGAGGGGCAAGGTCGGGTGCTTGGGAAAGCCTCTAGTGCCTAAAATGCCTAGCTCCGGTGAAGACCATCGCAATACCATGCTCGTTGCAGGCCTGGATGCTCTCGTCATCGCGCTTGGAGCCGCCGGGCTGGATGATGCAGGTCACGCCGTGTGCGGCAAGCACGTCGACGTTGTCGCGGAACGGGAAGAACGCGTCGCTTGCGCAGGCAAAGCCGCCCTTCTCCACGCCCTCGCGCTCGCAGAAGTCCTCGGCGCGCTCGCAGGCAAGCAGCGCAGAGTCAACGCGGTTGGGCTGACCGGGGCCCATGCCAATGCCGGCCTTGCCCTTGGAGACCAGGATGGCGTTGGACTTGACGCCCTTGCAGACCTTCCAGGCAAACTCGAGCTCGGCCATCTCGGCATCGGTGGGCTTGCGGTCGGTGGGGAACGTAAAGGTCGCGGGGTCCTCGGTCACGTGGTCGACCTCCTGCACCAGCATGCCGCCGTCGATGGAGCGCAGTTCCACCTGGGCGCCGTGGTCCACGCCGCCGGTAGCCAGCACGCGCAGGTTGGGGCGCTTGGCCATGCGCTCGAGCGCCTCGGCAGTGTAGCTCGGGGCGATGATGACCTCGACAAACTGCTTGTTCTGATCGGCAAAATGCTCAACCAGCTCAAAGGGAACCTCGCGGTTGCAGGCGATGATGCCGCCGAAGGCGCTCTTGGGATCGCAGGCGAAGGCGCGGTCGTAAGCGGACGTAATGTCCTCGGCAACGGCGGAGCCGCAGGGGTTCTGGTGTTTGAGGATCACGCAGGCAGGCTCGTCGAACTCGCGGACCAGGTTCCAAGCGGCATCGGCATCCAGATAGTTATTGTAGCTGAGCGGCTTGCCCTGGATCTGCTCGGAGCCCACGAGCGGAAACTGCGAGCTCGCGGTGTTCTCGCAACCCTCGGCAAAGCGGTAGACCGTAGCCTTCTGCTGAGGATTCTCGCCATAGCGCAGGTCGTCGACCTTCTCCAGCGAAATCTCGAGCTTGGCAGAGGTATCCGCCACGTCACTTGCCTGGGCGGCAAGCCAACGGGAGATAGCCGTGTCGTAGGCGGCGGTGGTCTGGTAGACCTTCACCTGCAGGCGACGACGGGTGGAAAGCGTGGTGCAACCGCCGGTCTCGTGCATCTCGGCCAGGACGGCGTCGTAGTCGGCCGGATCGGAGATGACGGTAACGCTCGTGGCGTTCTTGGCAGCAGAGCGCAGCATGGAGGGACCGCCGATGTCGATGTGCTCGATGGCATCCGCGAAGGTGACCTCGGGGTTGGCAACGGTCTTCTCGAACTCGTACAGGTTGACGACGACCAGGTCGATCAGCTTAATGCCGTGCTGAGCGGCCTCCTGCATGTGCTGCTCGGAATCGCGGCGGGCCAGCAGCGCGCCGTGAACCTTGGGGTGCAGGGTCTTAACGCGGCCGTCCATCATCTCGGGATAGCCCGTGAACTCCTCGATGGGGGTTACGGGAACGCCCGCGTCCTCGATGGCACGAGCCGTGCCGCCCGTAGAGATGATCTCGACGCCAAAGTCATCGACCAACGTCCGTGCGAAATCGACGACACCCGTTTTATCGGTAACCGAGATCAACGCGCGTGCGATCTTCACATCAGATCCCATGCAGTCCTCCTGTCTGGTACGCCGCCGTGCTCTGTGAGTCGGTGATACGTCGATCTGCAGCGCTCGCGCAGCGGCATTGAAAATACTGATTCAATGTAGCGCATCGAGCGCGACGTTGCACCCCGCAACGCACGGCTGTGCAGAAAAAGTTTGCGAGCGGGGGTTGCAGAGGCGCCGCTGAGCACGGTGAGTTGATGGAACACAGGGGCACCATAATTAGATGCCAATGGCGTGGTAGAACTGTGCTCGATATGCATCCGCAAAAGAAAGAGGCACCATGGTCTCGCGGGTTCTCTACCGACCGTTTGATACTGAAGACTTTGACGCCATCGCGCTGATTCTGCAGCAGCTTTGGCATAACAATTCGGATAACGATGAGTACAACCGCCTTGAGGCCGCATGCGACCTCGCCTATTGCCTTTCGTCCTCGACGTTTTCGCAGGTTGCGGTAATTGACGGCGAGGCGCGCGGCATTGCGCTTGCACGCGCAGGACAGAGCCCCGGCGTCACTATCAACGAGCATTGGATGGATACCGAACGCGCGTTGCTGTCGCAGATGCGCGAACTGGAGCCCGATGCCTGCGCCGAGTATCTCTCGTTTGTGCGCCCAACCATCCGAACCAACAACCGCCTGCTCGAGAGCAGCCCATTGCCGCACGACAACGAAGTCACGCTGCTCGCCGTCGATCCCGATGTCCATGGCCTGGGCGTTGGCTCGGTGTTGCTCGATGCCGCTGTCTCGTACCTTTCCTCGCGCGGGGCGACAAGGGCGCACCTGTACACCGACTCCAACTGCTCGTGGAAGTTCTACGAGCTGCACGGCTTTAAGCGCACGGCCACGCACCGCGCCAACCGCGAAGAGCGTCGTCACGACATGCCGCGTGAAAGCTTTCTCTACGAACTCGACCTAACAGCCTAGCCCAAGCAGCCACACCTGGTCATTTAAGAACGTCCCCAATGACTGATCCCCAACAACTAGTCATTTAAGTCTGTCCCCAATGGGTGGCCTAGGGGGTTTGTAGATAGCCCTGGTCAAAAAACATCAAATATGAGTACTGTTACCTTTTTAGTAGCAGCGATTTGGGGCATTTTTGATGCTTATAGGCATGACGACCAGCTGCACGAGCTGACATAACTCCCCAAATGTTCAATAAAATGGGCTCCTAACGAGAAGTACTCTCATTAGGAGCCCATTATTATGTGCAAACATATGTGACCAACGCAGCAACAGTACTCATATTTGGCATTTTTTGTCCACTGTCCCTTGCGCGAAGGTCCGCAGCGGAAAGTTTGACCCGTTTCGATGCACAAAAATGGGATGAATCTTCCCTGGCAACCGCCCAGAAAGATCCACCCCAAAGCAAGCGCTCGCTAGAACGTTCCGCCGCCGCCTCCGCCGACGCCGCCACCGCCGCCACCGGAAAAGCCGCCGCCGCTGCCGCCGCTCGAGCTATCGGAACTCGAAGCCAGCTCGCGGATGGTCTCGTGATACACCTCGTTGAACGAATCGAGCGGAGACTCGTTGCCGTAGTGATGGTAATACCACCAGTAGCAGGGGTAGTTGTCGTAGAAATCGTCGCTGTTGCGCAGATCCGCAGGCACGGCCTCGGCCAGCTGTCGCAGCACTTCTTTCGAAACGCCCAGGGCAACGCCCATCACCAGCAGTTTGTTCCACAAGATTAGGTCGCTGGGGATAGCCTCCTTCAGGCGCGTAAAGTCCTCGAGCCAATGCTTGAGCGCCTTGCAGCGAGCCGCCACCTCGGCGCCCTCCGGCGTGTAACGGCGGAAGGTGCAGCTCAGGACAAAGCCCACGATCGTAACGGGGATCGAGATCATAGCGGCACCGACGTTGGCATCCGCAAAGTCGGTATAGAACAGAGAGCCCAGAATGCCAAAGACAATGATGATGCCGAGAACCAGGCCGGCCACCATCGCGATAGTGCCATCCGATGCAATAAGCTCGCGCGCCTCCAGCTTGCCCTTAACTGTGCTCTGATAGTCCTCGAGCTTGTCGCCAACAGATGTGGTGCGCTCGCTAGCGTACTCCTCCAACTCGCTAAACGTGCGCGAACGGACTCCGTCCTTATCGGGCTTAACGCCAGCAAAGAAGACCTTGAGCACGTCGCGATCGATGCCGTCCTTCTTGGCAGCCTTCCAGGCCTCGTCGGTCACTGTGATGCGATACGTCTGCTCCTCTTTTTCGCGACGGAGCAGACCCTTCTTCTTGGTCTCGGTCGCTTCTTCCAGCTTGATCACGCGGTCGTCGGTGAGCTTCATAAGTGTGGCGATATATGCCTGATCGGGCACGTCGTTCCAGCTCATGAGAGCTGCAAGCACCGCGGGATGGTCGGCCGAGGGCACATCGCGGAAGTACTCGTCCTGGAAGAGTGGCTTGGGCTTGGGCCTGCGCAGCTTAAGCATCACGATCACACCGGTATAGGCAACCGCCACGACAACACACACCACGGCAATCGCGCCGGCAACCGCACGCGCGTGCTCACGGCGAGCGTTGGCCTCGTCGGCCCATTCCTTCTCTTCGCTCAGAATCGTCGACATGCGCTCTTCGCTCGAGGCGGCGAGCTGCGGCACCCAGTCGTTGGGGAAGGCGATGCGTGCCTCGGCGAATTCTCCCTCATGCACGCAGGGAATGGTATAGGTGACCATGGGCTCGTCCGCATCGAGTGACACGTCGCCCGTCAGCGGGCCGTGGCCCCATGCGCGGAAGTTATCGCCCTTGACGGCGGCCGTCCCGGCAGCGGCATTTGCAAAGTAGACTTCCATCTCGACGTCATCGGAGTCCGCAGACCAGCCGTCACCCACAAATTTCCAGTAGAGCTCGGCGGTATCGGCCCAGTTCATAACCGCACCGGTCATGGAATAACTCACGTAGTAGATTGCGCTGTCGCCGCTCTCGTGAGGGCTGAACACCTTAATCTTTACGCCGTCGTCGGACTGCTCCACCGTGTAAACGCCGTCGTCGCCTTTGTTTGCGCTGTCGACCTTGTTAAACGCAGTGTCGTCTTCCTCGACGCTCAGCACATTGACGACCACCGAGCCGCCTTGCTGGTTAGAGCCTGTATTGATATCCCAATACACGCCGTTAATGTCATCGTCGAAATCGAACTGGCGTCCCTCGACAACGGTCAGCGAGCCATCGGCCTCGACCGTGGCACCGATATAGGTTTGGCTCATGGAGTAGCCGTCGGCGTGCGCGGCGGCAGGCAGCAGCAACAACGCAAGCGCGACGAGTGCGCAGACGGAAGCGAATCGCGCAAACAGGCGGCGCTGCCGACAGGGCTGGGCAACGGGGGCGTTCATAGGCACATCCTTTGTCTGTGATACCAACAGCGTCATTGTCCCACGTTTGCGGGTTCATGTGACGAACATCTAGGCCAGCGGAGTATCAAACGGGACGAAAGTCACGCCCGCCGCCGGCACCTGGGGACGTTCCTTATCTGCCGGCAATCTGGGACACTCCTTGGCATAGCCCGCTCCGGCAATAGATACCACTTCATAGCTCCATCACAGGTGTAGCGGCTTTGTGTGGGCGCGGCATGCGCTGATTGAGCCGCCAGTTGAGGGGCATAAAGCAGTTGAGCGAAAACGGTTTGCCCCTTTGCCGTCCGCTCGAGGATCATGTCCCCCTTTTCCGCGGAAACCCCGGCAGTTGCGAAGAGCTGCCGGGGTTTCTGTCGTTTGAGGGCTAAATT
>USCN01000087.1 GCA_900553165.1 uncultured Collinsella sp. | reverse complement strand
TGTTCATAAGCAGGAAGCGGCTGGCGTTCCAGATCTTGGTCACAAACGACTTGGCCTGGTCGGTGCGCGGGCTGTCGATGAGCTTCTTGGTCTTCTTATCGATGTTCGCGTCGAACTTGACGTCCTGGTTGTTGGTGCACAGCGTGAGCAGGTTATAGCGCATGGCGTCGGCGCCGTACATGCCAATGAGGTCCATGGGGTCTACGCCGTTGCCCTTGGACTTGGACATGCGGCTGCCGTCCTTGGCCAGGATCGTCGGGTAGATGACGACGTCCTTAAACGGCACCTCGTCCAGGAAGTACAGCGAGCTCATGACCATGCGGGCGACCCACAGCGCGATGATGTCACGCGCGGTGACGAGCGCCGTCGTGGGGTGATGGCCCTCGAGCAGCTCCGGCTTTTGCGGCCAGCCCTGCGTGGCGAAGGTCCACAGCTGCGAGCTGAACCAGGTGTCCAGCACGTTCTCGTCCTGATGCACGTGATGACCGCCACACTTGGGGCACACGTCGGTGTCCTCGGTCAGGGCGTCCTCCCAGCCGCAGTCCTCGCAGTAGAACACAGGGATGCGGTGGCCCCACCAAAGCTGGCGGCTGATACACCAGTCCTTGAGGTTCTCCATCCAGGTGGTGTAGGTCTGCGTCCAGCGCGCGGGGTGGAAGGTGACCTTGCCAGAGTTGACGGCGTCGAGCGCCGGCCCCTTGAGCTTGTCGACGGCGACGAACCACTGCTCGGACAGCCACGGCTCCAGGGCGGAGTCGCAACGGTAGCAGTGCATGACGGAGTGGTCGAGCTCTTCGACGTGCTCGAGCAGACCGTGCTCGTCGAACCACTTGATGACGGCCTCGCGGCACTCGTCGCGGTTCATGCCGGTGAACTCGCCGTAGCCCTCGACGACCACCGCGTGCTCGTCGAAGATGTTGATCTGCGGCAGGTCGTGGGCCTGACCCATGGCATAGTCGTTGGGGTCGTGAGCCGGGGTGACCTTGACAAAGCCGGAGCCAAAGTTGGCATCGACGTGCCAATCCTCAAAGATGGGAATCTCGCGGTCGACGATGGGAAGCTTGACGGTCTTACCCACGAAGGCGGCCTTCTCGGGATCCTTCGGGGAGACGGCGACGCCCGTGTCGCCGAGCATGGTCTCGGGGCGCGTGGTGGCGACGACGATGTAGTCCTGGCCGTTAACCGGCTCGGTCAGCGGGTAGCGCAGGTGCCACAGGTGGCCCTTCTCGTCCTTATACTCGGCCTCGTCGTCCGAGATGGCGGTGGTGCAGTTGGGGCACCAGTTGACGATACGCTTGCCACGGTAGATCAGGCCGTCGTGGTACCAGTCGCAGAAGACCTTACGCACGGCCTGGGCGTAATCCTCGTCCATGGTGAAGCGCTCGTTGTCGAAGTCGACGGAGCAGCCCATGCGCTTGATCTGCTCGACGATGATGCCGCCGTACTCGTGGGTCCAGTCCCAACAGGCGTCGACAAACTTATCGCGGCCAATCTCCAGGCGGCTGATGCCCTCGCTCTTGAGCTTCTTGTCGACCTTGGTCTGCGTGGCGATACCGGCGTGATCGGTGCCCAGCACCCAGCGCGTGGACTTGCCGCGCATGCGGGCCATACGGACGATGGCGTCCTGGATGGAGTCGTCGGTAGCGTGACCCATGTGGAGCTTGCCGGTCACGTTGGGAGGCGGAATGGTGACGGTGCAGTCGCCCACGCCCTCGCGGCGCTTGTAGTAGCCGCCGTCGAGCCACTTCTGCAGGATCGCCGGCTCGTTGGTCGACGGATCGTAGTTCTTGGGCATTTCTTCCATATATCTCTCCCTGTCCCGTCGGGGAGAAATGTAGGCCCGTTTTTCGCTCGGTCAGGTCCTGGGCTCGCTCGAAGACCACATTAAGTGGTCTTCGGCTCGTGCGGAATCTACGAAAATCGGGCCTACATTCCTCCCCTTAGGTATCGATTACTTCAGTCTGTAATGACTTCGCTGAGGCTTAAACAATCACACAGAATAGCACAGGTAGTTAGGGTTATTGCGTATATATAAAATAGCCTCCGACCGCGGGTGGTCGGAGGCTATTTGCAAACACGCTTTAGGCTGGTTTAGCCGTAGATGCGTTGGGGCTGTTCTTCGCCCTTAACCGCCGCTTCGGTCACGATGACCTTGGCGACACCCTCCTCGCTGGGGAGGTCGAACATCGTCTGCTGAAGCACGTCCTCGCAGATGGAACGCAGGCCGCGGGCGCCGGTCTTGCGGGCGAGCGCCATACGGGCGATCTCGTGAAGGGCCGCGGCCTCAAACTCAAGCTCAACGTCCTCGAGCTGGAACATCTTGCGGTACTGACGCACCACGGCGTTCTTGGGCTCGGTCAGAATCGACACCAGGTCGTCCTCGTCGAGCGCCTGCGTCTGGGTGACAACGGGCGTACGGCCCACGAACTCGGGGATCATGCCAAAGGCGTTGAGGTCCTGCGGGAGCACCTGACGCAGCAGGTCGTTCTCGTCGACCGAGGTGGGGCCGGCGATCTCGGAGTTAAAGCCCACGCCCTTGTTGCCCACGCGGTCGGCGATGATCTTGTCCAGACCCACAAAGGCACCGCCGCAGATAAACAGGATGTTAGTCGTGTCGATCTGCAGCAGCTCCTGCTGGGGATGCTTGCGGCCACCGGTAGGCGGAACGCTGGCCACCGTGCCCTCAAGAATCTTAAGCAGCGCCTGCTGCACACCCTCGCCCGAGACATCGCGGGTAATGGAGAGGTTCTCGGCCTTGCGGGCAATCTTGTCAATCTCGTCCACGTAGATAATGCCCACCTGAGCGCGCTCAATGTCGCCATCGGCAGCATTGATGAGCTTGAGCAGGATGTTCTCCACGTCCTCGCCAACGTAACCAGCCTCGGTGAGCGCGGTGGCATCGGCGATGGCAAACGGCACCTCGAGGATGCGCGCGAGCGTCTGGGCCAACAGGGTCTTGCCGGTACCGGTGGGACCGAGCAGCAGGATGTTGGACTTGGCGAGCTCCACCTCGTCCATGTCATCGTCAAGCTGCGAGTCCAAACCGTCGTCAAAGGCCGAAAGCGCAGCACCGCCCTCGATGACGCGGCGGTAATGGTTGTACACGGCAACCGACATGGCGCGCTTGGCGTCCTCTTGGCCCATGACATAAGCCGAAAGCTCGTCATAGATCTCGTGCGGCGTCGGCACGTGCGTGATGACCTGGCGGTCGTCCTCGAGCTCAAAGCCCTCGGCCTCGGGGTCCACGGCGGGCTGCCCAGCAGCCTGGCCGTGATCGTTGAGGAAGCCCGGCAGCTTGCCGTTGCGGGCAGCGTCCATAAAGTCCGAAGCCAGCGACTCCTCCAAGATCTCAGAGCAAGCGGCGACGCACTCGTCACAGATAAAGATGTTGGTCGGACCCTTTACGAGGCGACGGACCTGCCCCTGCTCTTTTCCGCAGAAGGAGCAGCGGATGGGGTTGCCATTCTCGTCAAAGTTGTCCTGCATGTTTCCTGCCATCCTAGGCGTCCTTCGCGGCGAGATCGCGCGAGGTGACGATACGGTCGATCAGGCCGTAGTCGAGGGCCTCGGCAGCGGTCAGGTAGTTGTCGCGCTCGGTATCGGCCTGGACCTTCTCGATGGGCTGGCCCGAGGCATCGGACAGGATCTGATTGAGCTCGCGGCGGGTCTTCTTGATCTCCTCGGCAACGATCTCGATCTCGGTCTGCTGGCCCTGGGCACCGCCGCTGGGCTGGTGAATCATGACCTTGGAGTGCGGCAGGCAGAAGCGCTTGCCCTTGGCGCCAGCCGAAAGCAGCACGGCGGCCATGGACGCAGCCATACCGACGCAGATGGTGGAGACCTGCGGCTTGATAAAGTTCATGGTGTCAAGAATCGCCAGGCCGGAGTAAACCTCGCCGCCGGGCGAATTGATGTAGAGCGAGATATCCTTCTCGGCATCTTGGCTCTCAAGATGCAGCAGCTGGGCAACGACCAGGTTGGCGCTGACGGAGTTGATCTCCTCGCCCAAGAAGATGATGCGGTCGTTGAGCAGGCGCGAATAGATATCGTAGCTGCGCTCGCCGCGCGGCGTCTGCTCGATAACGTATGGCACGAGGGCGGAATCGAACTTAGCGATCATACGCATCTCCATTTCTCTCTTGCGGACCAAATTGGTTCTAGATAAACGTACGGTGCCCGCATGCTATGCATTGGCTGGCACCGTACGAAGCAACCGGATAACCGGTGTATAACTTTACCCCATCACAGGCGCACGCATGCGCTCGCGGGCAAGGTGGCGAGAATTACTCGGCGTCCTTGGCGGTCTCGTCGACCTCGGTCACCTTGGCGTTCTCGACCAGGTGGTCGACGGCCTTGGAGCGACGGATGGACTCACGGACGGCAGGCATGCGACCATCGGCGATGAACTCGGCCTTGGAAGCCTCGACGTCCTTGACGCCGGCCTTCTCGAACTCGGCGTTGATGTCGTCCTCGGTGACCTCAATCTTGAGCTCACGGGCGAGGGCGTCCAGAGCCAGGGACTCACGGGCAACGTCGTTGGCCTGCTTATGCAGGTCGCCGATGAACTGCTCCATGGTCAGACCGGAAGCGGGCAGCCAGGTGTCCAGCGTCATGCCGCGGGCAGCGAGGTTGGACAGGAAGTTCTGGCCAAGCTCCTCAAAGACGGACTGCTCGTAGTCGGCGTCCATCTCGTCGAGCTGCAGGCGCTCGGCGAGAGCGGAGACGCAACGGTTCTCCTTCTCGGCCGGGAGGCGGGAAGCCTTGTCCTGCTCGATCTCGATCTTGATGGCGTCGCGCATAGCGTCGATGCTGTCGAAGCCAAAGTCGGACTTGACGAGCTCGTCGGTGAGCTCGGGGGTGTTGCGGACCTTGATGCCCTTGACGGTGAGCCTGTTACACTGCTGTTTTTGATTGCAGCGCCAAACACAAAAGACAATGTGCATTTGGATGTGTTAAGCAAGCTGTCTGTTATGCTGATGGATGAGGAGTTTACAGAATCTCTTCGCAATGCATCGTCTGTAGATGAGTTTATGGATATTATTGACAGGGCAGACAGTGAAAAGAAAGATATTGATGAGAGACTGGCAGATACCGGATCAGCAGAAGGAACACAGGCTAAGATCCTTGCTGTTACTTCCTGTCCTACCGGTATCGCACATACGTACATGGCAGCAGAAGGAATTGAAAAAGCTGCAAAAGCAAAGAACTGTTTTGTAAAGATCGAAACCCGCGGATCCGGCGGTGCAAAGAATGTGCTGACAGATCAGGAGATTGCTGATGCAGACTGTATTATTGTACTTGGTGGCGATGGTACACTGGTTCGGGCGGCCAGAGATATGGCAAGTATCGGGATTCCGCTGATCGGTGTCAATATGGGAACGTTAGGTTATTTGTGTGAGCTGGAGCGAAGCACGGTATTTGATGCCATTGATAAGCTGTTTAATGATCAGTATGAGCTGGAAGAACGGATGTTGATCGCGGGAAGTGATTCTAAAGATGCCACAGGCAGAACAACGTTTGCACTGAATGATATTGTGATCCATCGATGTGGCATGCCACAGATTGTCAATCTGATCGTGTCGGTCAATGGAGAATATCTGGCAACTTACAGTGCAGATGGTATCATCATTTCCACGCCGACAGGATCTACCGGTTACAGTATGTCTGCGGGAGGTCCGATCGTCGATCCGAAAGCTGATCTGATGTTAATTACACCAATCAATCCACACAGTGCGCTGGCAAAAAGTATTGTGGTCGGATCGGATGCAGAGATTGATGTGATTCTTGCAAAACGCCGTCAGGAAGAGGATGAGGAAGCAGAAGTCAGTTTTGATGGAGACCGTTTTGTGCATATGCAGGTGGGAGACAGTATTCATATTAAAAAAGCG
>USCN01000086.1 GCA_900553165.1 uncultured Collinsella sp. | reverse complement strand
CCGGGAGGCGGAGGCTCCCGGCGCCCGTCAAAGGGACTATGTTGTCTGTTGGACCGCACGGTCCGTCGCGGCGATAACGCCGACTAGGCCTGAAGTGCCTGCAGCTGCTTGTGAACCTCGATGAGCTCCGTCGCCATGACGCGCATGGTCTCGGTGCCGGCCATCTGGTCCTCGGCATGCAGCAAAATCAACGGGGCCTCGCCGTTACGCTCGCCGTTGGCCTCCTTCTTCAGAAGCCCCATGTGAACATCGTGGCCACCGTTATAGGCCTCGTCGCCCTGCTTGATAAGCTCCTCGGCGGCGTCAAAATCGCCCTCCTTGGCCTTTTGCACGGCATTGATGTACATGCTCTTGGCGGTACCGACGTAGCTGATGATCTCAAAGCAGGTCATCTGCAGTTCGTTCATATCCTCCATGCAGAGCACCTAGCCCATCACGCTGACGCAGTGGTCGATGATGCCGGCAGCGTTCATGCGGCCGTAGTCGACCATGTTGATAACCTCAACCGGGAAGCGGCCGGCGGCCTCCTTCTCAAAATCGCCCTTGGTGTAGCCGATCTGCGGACCAAGCAGCAACATGTCGCACTCGTCCAGGTGATCGTGGGCCTCGTTCATGGGACGAGCCTCGACCTCAATATCCAGACCACGGTTTGCAACCTCGGCCTGCATCTTCTGGACCAGCAGGCTCGTGGACATACCGGCATTGCAGCAGAGCATGATCTTCTTCATGGTTTCCTCCTTATAACTGCGCGGCGCGCAGACGACAACTGGTTTTATTCCTTGCGGCTATTGTGCCCACCCCCCTGCATCTTTACACAAGGGAGAGAGCTGCGGGCACCGGCACCGCGTACCGGCGCCCGCAACAATGAAAGGGAAAACGAACCGTTTAGGCGTTCTGCTCGGCAAGGGCCTCCTGCTTGGCGATGGCCTTCTCGGAGATCCTCATAAAGGGCAGGTAGACAACCATGCCGATGACAAGCTCGAGGGCCTGCCATACGCCGGCGCGCCAGTCAAAGCCCGTGGCAAGCAGGGCGTTAATGACGGGAGGCATGGTCCAAGGCACCTGGGCGATGCAGGGGCTGATGATGCCCGCGCAGGTCAGGCCATAGGTGATGCCGATGAACAGGTCGGGAAGAAGCACGAACGGAATCATGAGCGGCAGGTTGTACACGACGGGGTAACCGTAGATGACCGGCTCGTTGATGTTAAACAGGCCAGGAACGATAGCCATCTTGGCAACGGTCTTGGAAGCCTTGTTCTTAGAGAACAGGAAGGTATCGAGCAGGAGCATGAGGGTGCAGCCCGAGCCGCCGATAAGGGCGAAGCTGTTGACGATCTGCATGTTCATGTAGTGATCGGGCTGGATGGTGCCGCCGGCGGCAAAGGTAGCCATGTTGTCGACGATGAGCATGGTCAGGATCGGCTCGACGGTAGCGCCAGAGATGGTGGACTGGTGAATGCCGACGCAGAACAGCAGGTTCGCAAGAGTGTAGATGAGGATAACAGCCCACGGACCGGCGTTCATGATGCTCTTGAGCGGGTTGGAAATACACGTGGAGATGATGGTGCACAGATCGGTGCCGGCAAACACGGCGAGCAGCGCTGCGGCAACTGCGAAGATCGAGAGGTTGAGCAGCATCGGGATCATGACGTTAAAGGAGTTGGAGACCGCGGGGGGCACACCCTCGCCCAGCTTTACTTTAAGCTTCTCGACGCCGGAAATCTTGATGAAGAGCGTGACGGAGAGCAGGGCGATGATAATAGCCGCGAACAGACCGTTGGTACCGGTGTTGGCAGTCGAAAGGGCGCCCGTGACCTCGGCAGAGGTGATCTTGTCGGTGAGCAGCGGACTCGTGGCGGCAAGCGTGGCGGTGATCTGCTGCGGCATCATGATAACGAAAGCGGAGATGGCGACGACCACGCAGGCAAGCGGGTTATCGAAGCGCTCGTTCTTAGCGAGGCTGTAGCCGATCAATCCGGCCAAGACAATGGCAGAGACGTTGAGGGTGCCCAGCGTAATTGCCGAACCCCAGGTCTGAAGATTGGCAAGACCCGCCGCATCGAGCGGGAACAGAGGGAACACGACGTTGTTAATAAGAACCGCGATACCCGCAAGGATATAGAGCGGCGTGATGGTTGCGAAGGCATCGCGCAGGGAACGCAGGTGAACCTGGTTTCCCACCTTCGCAGAGACCTCGGCAAATTTGTCGAGGAAGCTCTTTCCGTTTTCACTGGCCATGATTGCTCCTAACTATCAAATCCGGCCTTTTCCTATGCGCACGGTGGTCTGTCGCCCTTTGCCACCAGATGTGCCATGTTTTGCGCGCGGCGGCGCGCGGTCTGGGCGCTCGCCCGGTCGCTAGTCAACCACGTGGGTCGTTGCGACCTGCTTGAGCCAAGCTGCAGACTTCTTAAGGCGGCGCTTGTAGCCGTCCATGAGGTCGACCTCGACAAAGCCGTAACGGTTCTTAAAGGCATTAGCCCAAGACCAGTTATCGATGACGGCCCAATAATGGTATCCGCGGCATTTGGCGCCCTCGGCGATTGCCTTGGCAACCCACTCCAGGTGCTGGCGCACAAAGTCGACGCGGTAGTCGTCCTGAATGGTCCCTTCGGCGTCACGGTTCTTGTATTCGTCCATGATGCCGATACCGTTCTCGGATACAAACCACTCAAGATCGGGGTAGTTCTTAGCGCAGTCCATGCCAAAGTCGTAGAGGCCCTGCGGGTAGATTTCCCAGCCGCGGCTCTCGTTCATAACGGCGTCGGGCCATACGTACTCGTCGGCAAAGTGCGGCAGACCGTACTGGTCGATCTTGCTCGCCGGAGCCTGAACGCGCGTGGGATGGTAGTAGTTACAACCGAGCCAGTCGACAACGCCCTGCTTGAGGATCTCTTGGTCGCCGGCACGGAACGGAAGTTTAACGCCGCCCTCGGCCAGGCTGTCGAGCACGTCGGCGGGAAGCTCGCCCTTGGTAATAAGGTCGAGCCACCAGCGATTGTTGATACCGCTGGTCATACGCACGGCCTCGAGGTCTGCCTCGCTGGGGTTCTCCTTGGTATAGACCGGGGTAAAGCAGTTGATCATGCCGATCTTGGCGTCGGCGCGAACGGCGCCCTCGTCATAGGCGCGGCGGTAGTTGGCCACAGCCAGCGCGTGCGCCAGCGAGATGTGATACTGCACGGTGCGGGCGCGGTTATAGTCATGGAGCTGCGGGTACCACACGCCCTCCTGATAGCGCTGCTCGGGCTCGACGATGGGCTCGTTAAAGGTGAACCAGTACTTGATCTCCTGGCCAAACTCGCGGAAGGCAACGTCGGCGTAATGAGCGTACGCCTCGACGA
Organism: uncultured Collinsella sp.; assembly: GCA_900553165.1. Classification (GTDB taxonomy): domain Bacteria; phylum Actinomycetota; class Coriobacteriia; order Coriobacteriales; family Coriobacteriaceae; genus Collinsella. The sequence goes on along the minus strand of USCN01000086.1, from coordinate 2,555 downwards.
CCTCACGGCTCTCCCAACCACCACGGTCAAAGAGGTAGGTAGGCATGTCAAAGTGGTACAGGTTGACGAACGGCTCCAGGCCGGCCTCGCGAGAGGCACGGAACAGCTCGTGATACCACGCGGCGCCCTCCTCATTGAGGTTGCCGTTAGCATCGAGCAGGCGACTCCACTGGATGGAGGTGCGGTAGGTATCCAGGCCCAAGTCCTTCAAAATGCGAAGGTCCTCCTGGTATTTAGCCATAAAGTCATTGCCAGCATAAGAGCCAACGCGGTTATAGAACGAATCCAGATCCTGGATGGACCAGGTATCCCACAGGTTCTCGAGCTTGCCGCCCTGGTTCCACTGACCCTCAGTCTGCGGGCCGGACATAGCGGCGCCAAAGAAGAAGTCACGGGGCAGCTGATACTGAGCCATCAAAGTCCTCGCTTTCGTGTCTAGAGCTTTCGGTTGGAGACGGGTTTGCTTTGGCAAGTTATCCGGCGCGGGCGCGCACCGGTTATCCAGATATCCAGCCCGCCAAAACAAAACCGTCCCCAAACGGTCGGCCCTGCCGGCGGCAGGGTTCCGTTCGTTGCGTACAACTATAGCGCTCTAATTTCTAAAGTAAAGCGTCTTTTTGTTTTTTCTTTCTCGGACTTCTTATATAAAAGTAATATGGGTGCCTCGTTGGGGGTTATACTTACTTGCGTATTCTTATATGTCGGAAAGGAGGTTCCATGATTCCCAAATACGAGGCGATAGCTGCAGATATCCGTCGAAGCATCGAGGATGGCGCTCTTAAACCGGGCGACAAGCTACCCACCGTCGTTGAGTTCTGTGAGCTCTATAGCGTTTCCAAAATCACCGTCAAACGAGCTATCGAGCAGATCACCGAAGAGGGTCTTGTTACCAGCCGGCGCGGATCGGGCACCTACGTTAAAGACACGGCGGGGCTTCCCGACAAGGCGTTTTTCCAGGGCAAGAACGACCGCGCCCAGGGCTTTTCGTATGAGCACCGCGGGGAGAAGGTAACCTCGGTGGTCTACGATTTCTCGATTGTCAATCCACCGGCAGAGGTTGCGACTCAGCTGGGAATTGCCGAGGATGACTTTGCCTATCACATCGTGCGCGTGCGCCAGGTCGACGAGAAGCCCATCGTTATCGAGTACACCTACATGCCCCTCGAGCTGATTCCGGGCCTTAAAAAGAAAGACCTGTATGGATCGGTCTACAGCTTCATCCGCGAGCAATGCGGGCTGAAGATTTCGAGCTTCCACCGCACCATTCGCGCCGTAGCGGCAACCGAGGAAGAGGCTGAGCGCCTGGACACCAAACCCGGCTCTCCCCTGCTCGAGCTCAACCAGATTGGCTTTTTGGATAGCGGCACCGCCTTTGAGCATTCGATCTCGCGCAACGTTGGTGACCGCTTTGAGCTGCACAACGTAACGTTGGCATAGTTTTGTAGTCATGCGGGCGCTCGTTATGGCTCGTTTAGAGTGGGCAACCGCACAACACCATGGGGGTATGAACATGTCCGATTTGATTAAACTGACGCCGATCTTCCACGAGAAGATCTGGGGCGGCCGCCAGCTCGAAACCGTATTTGGTTACGACATTCCCGAGGGTCCCATCGGTGAGTGCTGGGCTATCTCGGCCCATCCCAACGGCGACTGCCAGATTGCGGAGGGCCCGTATGCCGGCCACACGCTGTCGTGGCTGTGGGCCGAGCACCGTGAGCTCTTTGGCAACTGCGAGGGCAAGGAGTTCCCGCTGCTCATTAAGATTCTGGACGCCAAGGACGACCTTTCGATCCAGATTCACCCCAACGACGAGTACGCTGCCGAGCACGAGAACGGCAGCCTGGGCAAGACCGAGTGCTGGTATGTGCTGGACTGCGAGCCCGGCGCCACGATCATCGTCGGACAGCGCGCCAAGGACCGCGCCGAGGCAGCACAGATGATCGAGGACGGCCGCTGGGACGAGATGCTCAACGTGCTGCCGATTCACAAGGGCGACTTTTTCCAGATTGACTCCGGTACCGTGCACGCCATCAAGACCGGTACGCTCATTTTGGAGACGCAGCAGTCGAGCGATGTGACCTATCGCCTGTACGACTACGACCGCCCCGGCACCGACGGCAAGCTGCGCCCGCTGCATATTGAGCAGAGCCTCGACTGCATCGATTTTGATGTTCAGGCGCCGACCGACGGCACCGTGACCGCGCCCGAGGTCGACGGCGTGACCGAGCTCGAGTCCAATCCCTGCTACACCGTCGATCGTGTGCGTGTCGACGGCAGCAAGACCCTCGACCAGCGCTGGCCCTTCATGTGCCTGTCGGTCATCAACGGCGAAGGCACCGTCTGCGGCGACCCCGTCCACAAGGGAAGCCACCTGCTGGCCCCGAGCACCGTCAGCTCCATCGACCTCGAAGGCAAGATGGAACTGATTATTAGCCACCTGTAGGTCACTGGTACCCGAGTGCTCGCCGGGATGGGCGCGGGGTTTGATCGCCTGCTCGGGCAGTCCTGCTCGCACGGAGAGCACATTAAGTGCTCTCCGGCTCGTGCGGAACTCG
>USCN01000085.1 GCA_900553165.1 uncultured Collinsella sp. | reverse complement strand
AGCATGCGGAAGTTAATGTTGGCCCACATATCCTGTGGCATCACGTTAGCGCCAGCGCTGCCGCCCTCGATCTGCGTGGGCGCGCAGGTAGTGGTCACGAGCGGGTAGAGTTTTTTGCTGGCGAGGCACTCGCACACGATGGTGTCCTTGTTGGAGGCAATCTCGTCGGCCGAGTAGAGCCCCAGCTCGACAAGCTGTGCGGCAAGCAGATCGGTCACACGCGTCGGCCACTCGATATCGCAGATTGCGGCGATAGCGCGGCTCAGTACCTCGAGCGATGTGCCGCCGTAGGGGTTGGACGAATGCCCGCCCTCGCTCTTCGTCTTGAGCACAATATCGGCGTAGCCCTTCTCGGCAAGGTCGGCATGCATAAGCCAGCCCTCGCCCGCGCCGTACTCGGCAGCCGAAACGATACGGTAGTCACCCTCGTCGATCAGGTATTCAAGTTCAATACCGCGCTCCTCGAGCACGCGACCGATCGCCCCCGCGCCGTACTGCGTGGTTTCCTCGTCCTGGCCAAAAGCCAGCAGCAGCGAACGCTTGTGCTCCCAACCGTGCGCCAACGCATACTCAACCGCCTCGAGAATACCTGCGACCTGGTCTTTCATGTCGATAGCGCCGCGACCCCAAATGTAGGTGTCGTCCACCTGTCCGCTAAAGGGAGCATGCGTCCAGTCGGCCTCGGTGCCCGGCACCACGGGGACCACGTCCATGTGGCCCATGAGCATGACGGGTTTGAGGGCGGGGTCGGAACCGTCAAGCGTCACCAACAGCGAATGGTCGACAAGCTCGACCTCGCCCGCCGCGAACACGCGCGGCCAGGCCTGCTGCATATAGGCGCGCAGGTCGTCGAAGGGCTGCCAGTCCACCGCCTCGGCATCCATGCTCGAAATGGTCGGAAACGACAGCACGCGGCCCAAGCGCTCGCACGCGCCGACCTCGTCTATATCGGCAAAATCGTCCTCATGCGCAAAGAAGCGCCAAACCTCGGCCATGACATCCTTTCGATTGTGACGACAAAGGCCGCCCCACGGGAGCGGCCCTGCAACGTAAGCGTTTGCGGTCGGTTATTTGTCCTCGAGATAGCGAGAGAGGAACTCACGAGTGCGCTGGTGTTTGGGGTTGCCGAAGAGCTCGGCCGGCGCGGCATCCTCGAGCACCACGCCCTTGTCCATAAAGACCACGCGGTCGGACACCGTGCGGGCAAAGGCCATCTCGTGCGTGACGACGACCATGGTCATGCCGTCAGCGGCGAGCTTGCGCATGACCTCGAGCACCTCGCCCACGATCTCGGGGTCGAGCGCGGAGGTCGGCTCGTCGAACAGCATGATCTGCGGATTCATACATAGGGCACGAGCGATGGCCACGCGCTGTTTTTGACCACCGGACAGGCGGCCAACGGCGGCGTGCGCGAACTTTTCGAGTCCCACGCTCGTCAGATGCTCCATCGCGACCTTCTCGGCCTCGGCCTTGCTCATCTTTTTGAGCGTGACGGGCGCGAGCGTGCAGTTGTCGAGCACATCCATGTTGTTGAACAGGTTAAAGCCCTGGAACACCATGCCGATGTCCTCGCGCAATTTGTTGATGTTGCAGCGCTCGGCCGTGAGGTCCTGGCCGTGGAACCAGATGTGGCCCGCGTCCGGGGTCTCGAGCAGGTTGAGGCAGCGCAGGAAGGTCGATTTGCCCGAGCCCGAGGCGCCGATGATGGTGACAACCTCACCGGAATTGACGGACAGGTCGATGCCCTTGAGTACCTCGAGTGAGCCAAAGCTCTTGCGCAGGCCCTCGACGCGGATAAGCGGCTCTTGGTTTTGCACGGCTGCCGCAGTGCCGGTAGTGGCGGTATCTGCCATGATGATTCTCCTCGTCTTGCGCCTAGTTGGAGCTGGGCAGCGTGGCAGGGGCCTCGGCGCCCAGCTTTTTGCCAAAGGCTTCGAGCAGGCGACTCGCCACGAGTGTCAGGATCAGGTAGACCACGAGCGCCACGCAGTAGACCTCCATCTGGCGGTAGTACACGCCGGCGACCGTGGTAGTAGCGTACATAAGGTCGAACACGCCGATGACCGAGAGCACCGACGAGTCCTTAATGTTGATGATGAGCTCGTTGGTGAGCGCCGGAATCGCGTTTTTAATGCCTTGGGGGAACACGACTTTGCGCATGGCCTGCCACTGCGACAGGCCCAGCGAGCGCGCTGCCTCGGCCTGGCCGGGATCGATGGACTCGATGCCGCCGCGCAGGACCTCCATCATGTAGGCGGTGGAGTTGAGCGAGATGGTGACGAGGCCGGCGGTGAAGGTACTCCAGATCTGGTTGGCCTGAGCGGTCTCGAAGCCCATGCCGCGCAAAACGGTAAAGCCCGCGTAATAGATGAGCAGGCCCTGGACCATCATGGGCGTGCCGCGCACGATGGTGGAGTAGATGGTCGCAAAGCCGCGGCCGATACTCTTAAAGAAGCGCACCAGGTCGTTGTCCACGCGGTCAAAGGTCTGAATACGCAGGAACACAAAGAGCAGCGCCAGGAAGAATGCGATGACGGTACCGAAGGTCGCAAGCGCGATGGTGATCTCGATACCGCGGATAAAGAAGTCGCCACTCTTGTAGGTCATGTAGACCAGGCTCGACAAAAAGTCGCTGGGGTTGGAATCCGAGACAATGCTCACCTGCACCAGGTCGATAAACGACATGACGCAACGGTCGATAAAGAAGATCGCCGCGATAGCGACCACAACATAGCTACCCAGGCGCGCACCGCGGCGGAAACGCTCGGATGCGAACGGCGACTTTTCGCGATAGTCACTCCAGTGCATAAGCTTGGTGACAAGCGCCGCTGCCGACACGACAATCCAGGCCCAAAGAATCGCCCAAAGGCAATCCTGGAAGATACCGGTGGGGGCTAAGAAGCTCAGCGGTGTGGGGTTGCGCTGGCTAAACGCCAGGCCGAGCGCCGCGATGACGCTCGTGCCCAGGTATACATAACGGTGGTCGGCCTTGATAAAGGAGGCCAGACGGTTGATGGCTTTCATGCTGCCTCCCTATGCCGGCTGACGGTCGAGGCACGCGTCCCACATTTGGTCGCGCTCCTCTTGGCTAATGCCCTTGAGTGTCTTGTCGATGAGCTTAAGCAGCTTGTCCGAGCCCTTGCGGCAGCCGACATTTGCCGTGACCTCCTGCTTAAAGCCCTCGCCCTCGGCAAATTGAATCGGCACGATACCCGGGTTTTGGGCCATATAGCCCTTCTCGTTCTCGGTGTTGTAGGTCACGGCGTCGCAGGTGCCCTGCAGCAGGTTCGAAAACACCGTGGGGACCGAATCGACCGGGTTCTTGTGGACAACGCCCGGGATCTCGTCGATGACGGTATCGAGCATGGTGTCCTTTTGGCCGAGCACCGTGGCACCACTGAAATCGCTGAGCTTGGTGGCGTTCTGGTAAGGCGAGCCCTCTTTTACGAACAGGCCAAAGTAGCCGATAAAGTACGGATCGGAAAAGCCGACGGACTCCTCGCGCTCGGGCGTAGCGCTCATGCCGGCGATGATGAGGTCGATCTGGCCGTTGTTAAGCGAATCGATGAGGCCCGAGAAGCTCTGCTTGACGGCGACGGGCTCGCCGCCGAGGGCCTTGCAGACGATCTTGGCGATCTGCACGTCGTAGCCGTCGGCATAGGCGCCCTGCACGTTGTCGATGGGGATGGTGTACTCGCTGGCCTCGGAGACCTGCCAGTTGTACGGGGCGTAGGCTGCCTCCATACCGATGCGGATCTTGTCCTTGCCGATAACGGAATCGGACAGGTCGTCGCGACCGCCGCCCGTCGTGGGCTGAACCGCCTTGAGCGTGGACGGGCGCTGGCAGCCGGCGAGCGCGCCGGCGACGACAGAAGCGCTCGCAGCGAGAGCGCTACCCAAGAAGATGCGACGACCGCACACCGGCTGTGGATGCGCGTCGCGTTGATGGGGAGAATGCATAATCTGCCTTCCCTGTTGAATCGTATGCTGACGACTTAACAGGATATACGCCAGCGACCAGCAGCGCAGCACAAGCTCGAAAAATTAATAGACACACGGTAGTCATTGGGAGCGTCGATGTTTTGGCAATGCCAGCGAGCGACGTCCAGAGCGAACAAGTTGGCATGAAAAAGGCGAGGCATAGACCTTCTGGTCATGCCGTGCCTTTTGAATGGCAAATTGTCGCTCTGGGCGGCTCGCAGCGTCGACCGGCCCGCCGTTCGTTAGAACGGCGGAACCTCTAGAGCAGGGTGACGCTAAAGCTGCGGACGTCCGTCTCGCCCGGCGCCAGCGTGATCGTGTTGACCTTGTGCTCAAAAACGTCGTCCTCGGTGTCCATGGTGGTATGACCGGTCCAGGGCTCGAGCGCCACAAACGGAGCGTCGTTGGCGGCAGACCACACGCCGATGTACTTAAAGCCCTCAAAGTCGATCTTGACGCCGTGGCCCGACTTGCGACCGCGCAGCGTGAGCGTGGAGCCCGGGGTATCGGTGAACATGATGGCGTCGTTATCGAAGCTGCGGTGCGTGATGGGCAGCACGTCCGAGTTATCGGGGGCCTTGCAGCTACCCTCGAACGTCATAAGACCGTCGGGCGTGATGATGGGAGCCTCGTTGGTCCAAGCCTCGGTAAACGCCAGCTCGTAATCCTCGAACGCCTCGTCTTCGGCACCGGGGGCGGGCACGTTGAATGCAGGATGACCGCCCACCGAGAACGGCAGGGCCACGTCGCCGGTGTTGGTGACGGCAAAGGTCTGCGTGAGCGTGGCGTCGCCGGTCAGGGCATAGGTCATGTTGAGCTTAAAGTGGAACGGGAACGCCTTGAGCGACTCGGGCGTGTCAGTGATCTCGTACGTTACCGAGGAGCCGTCCTCCGAAACCTCGACCAACTTGTGCTCGACGATGCGAGCGAGTCCGTGGCGCGGCATCTCGCAGGTGCCGGCCGCAGATGTCGCCATGTTGTTGCGCAGCGATCCCACGATGGGGAACAGGATAGGCGCATGCTTGCCCCAAAAGGCCGGGTCGCCCTGCCACAGATACTCGTTGCCGTTGAGGGCAAGGCTCGTGAGCTGGGCGCCCATGGAATCGATGGCCGCGATGAGGCCGCCGCGCTTGATGGTAGTGACGGTGGACATGCTACTTCCTCCAATAGTAAACAACGGTGTCGAGGGCTATTGTCCCACTCTTGGCGGCGGGGTTGAGCGACAGGTGCAGTTATTGAGCAATAGCGTAAAGGTCAAACCCGCCCTGCGGCGTGCTATCGACCGTATCGGGCGCCTGTGAATTAAAACTCACCGGAACCATGCGCTTTGAGGCACGGTAACGCGTGCCGTCGGTGGCGACGGGCGGCTCATCGACCGTGAGCTCGTAGTCGCCGGGCTTGAGCTCGATGCCGTCACCTTCGGAATTGACGTATTGGTACTCGTCGATCGCTTGCCCCTTGAGCGTGCGACCCACGATATGGACGAGCATCTGGCTGTCGCCGCGCGCGGTGTCCCACGTCGCGCCGTCCTTGACCTCGACCGATACATGCACCGAGCGCGTGCGGCTGAGCGATTGTTCGACGGACATCTCGACCTTGGCGGCGTCTTTTCGTTGTTGTTCAACATGGCTCCAGACGTTTCCAATTACCGAGCATGCGATAACGCCGGCCATGAAGGCGATGAGGATGGGGCCGAGCGGAGAGCGACGGCCCGCGTCCTCCTCGCGAGCCAGGTCGGGGCGACGTGTGGGCGCGGGCGCCTGAGCACCCTGCGAGGGCACGTCGAGAATGCTGAAGGATGCCGTGCTGTCGGGGTCGATGGTATGGCGAGGTTGCGGGGTCTTTGCCGGCGAGATGGACATATCGGCCGGCTCACCGAGCGTGGCTGTGGCATCGGCCTTAGCCTCATCGGCCTCGGCTTGGG
>USCN01000084.1 GCA_900553165.1 uncultured Collinsella sp. | reverse complement strand
CGCCATTGCTACGTCCGGCCGCGGCCGCCGCCTCGATATCGCGCATGTGCAGCGGACGTGCGGTGGAATCGCCTTCCTGCGCGCGTTCCGTGACCATTTCCAGCGCGTCGAGCACGGGATCGTCGGAACCTTCCTGGTTCTGCTCGGCCTTCTGCCGTTCCTTGAGCTGCTTGGACAGTTCGGCCGACACCTGCGAGGCGTCGCGCTTGTCGAGATGCTGCATCAGCCCTTCGGAAACGTCGGATTGGCTGTGGTACATAGAGCCTTTGCCGAGGTTGACGTTGAACCAGTCGGCGAAGTGCTCGAGCAGCCAGATGCGTTCGGTGTTGACGCCGGTGGTCGGCAGGTCGACGACTTCGGTGATGCGGTCCTTGCCGTCCGTGCAGGAGGCCTCGATGTCGGTGAGGTTCACGTCGGCGCGCACGTGCACGCCCAATGGATAGGCGATGCGGTGCATCATTTCACGTACGCGGAAGCTGCCTGTTCCGGCGCCGAGGTCAAGCATGCCGACGCGGACGATCACGCTGGCTTTCGCCGCGATGCCGGCTTTGGTTACCGGCTTGTCCCAATCGCGTTCGATGTCTTCCATATCGAGCGGAATGGAGTGGGTGTGGAATTTGCTGACCGCCTTCGCGCTGCTGTCAACGCGTTCGGTGTTCTCATCATGTTCATGTAGTGCGCTCACACTATTCAGGTCTAACGTGTGGGCTGGTCGGATATTTTCCGAACATTCCCACATGCCCATTTTCCGGACATTCAATGTCCACGATGCGAACCATTCCGGCGTTTCCGTAACCAAACTGTCGATTTGCCGCGCCTACAATGGTCGAGCATTTACCCACCAAGCTGTGGGCTCGCAACAGACGGCCAAAACAATCGCGGAGGTGCCGCGAAGGACCGACAGACCGAGCAACCCGATGGTTTGGAGAAGGAGGTCTGATGACAACTGAAAACGAACAGATCACGCCTGCGGACGCGGCTATCGTCTCGTCCGGCACCGGCACCAAGGGCCCTGAGGAGCGTGATCTTCCCGCATCCCTCAAAGAGGAAATGGATCTGTGTCTGCAGATTCTTCGCGAGGTGCTCGGTGAGTTCGATGAAAACCTGTTGGCCAAGTTCGATGAAGTGCGCGAACATGCGCTGAAGGCCAGCGACGAACGTTTCTCCGGCATTCTGACCGACACGAATCCCGATCAGGACGACTTGCAGAAGGTGGTCGACATCGTCGACAAGATGGATGTCCACGACGCCCAACTGCTGGCTCGCGCCTTCACCACCTACTTCCATCTGGCCAACCTGTGCGAGGAGAACTACCGCGTCTCCGTACTGCACAGCCGTGAGGCCGCCGTGAATGAGGATCAGGCCGTCGATCCGGTGAACGAAATGACCTGCGCCTACCACCAGCTCATCAACGAGATGGGTCCGGCCAGGGCCAAGGAGCTGCTCGACCAGCTCGAGTTCCATCCGGTGTTCACCGCGCATCCGACCGAAGCCCGCCGTAAGGCCGTGGAAGGCAAGATCCGCCGCATCTCCCAGCTGCTCGAAGCGCATAAGCTGCTCGGCGGCTCGGACAAGAAGGAAAACTCCCGTCGACTCTTCAACGAGATCGACGCGCTGTTCCGCACCTCCCCGATCGCGCTGAAGAAGCCGACTCCGGTTGAGGAAGCCGACACCATTCTTGATATCTTCGACAACACGCTGTTCTACACCATTCCGCAGGTCTACCGTCGTTTCGACGACTGGGTCCTCGGAGACAAGGCCGGCCTCGTGCCGCCGGTGTGCCCGGCGTTCTTCCATCCCGGCAGCTGGATCGGTTCCGACCGCGACGGTAACCCCAACGTCACCGCCAAGGTGAGCCGTGAGGTCGCCGCCAAGTACTTCACCCATATGGTGCTCAAGCTCGAGGACAAGTGCCGCCGCATCGGCCGGAACCTCACGCTCGAGGCCACCTACAGCAAGCCTTCTGCTGAACTCATCAACCTGTGGAACCATCAGGTCGAGATGAGCCCTCGGTACACGGCCCGCGCCGAGCTGATCTCCGAGCACGAGCCGCATCGCGCCGTCATGCTCGTCATGGCAGACCGACTCAACGCCACCGTGCGCCGTATCACCGACACCATGTATCACAGCGCCGATGAGTTCCTGGATGACCTGCGCGTCGTCCAGCGCTCGCTGGCTGCCTGCGGTGCCGTCCGTGCCGCCTACGGCCCGGTCCAGACCATCATCTGGCAGGTCGAGTCCTTCGGCTTCCATATGGTCGAGATGGAGTTCCGTCAGCACTCCGTGGTGCATGCCCGCGCCCTCAAGGATATCCACGAGAACGGTATCCATGGCGACCTGCAGCCCATGACGCGCGAGGTCATCGACACCTTCCGCGCTATCGGCTCCATCCAAAAGCGTTACGGCAAGAAGATGGCGCACCGCTACATCATTTCGTTCACCAAGAGTGCCCAGCATGTGGCCGACGTCTTTGAGCTTGCCCACCTGTCCTTCGCACACGAGGAGGATGTCCCCGAGCTCGACGTGATCCCGCTGTTCGAGCAGCTCGAGGACCTCGAGGGCTGCGTCGACGTGCTCGACCAGATGCTTACGCTGCCCGTGGTGCAGAAGCGCCTTGCCCAGACCAACCGCCGCATGGAGGTCATGCTGGGCTATTCCGACTCCTCCAAGGATGCCGGTCCTACCACGGCCATGCTCGCGCTGCACTCCGCGCAGGAGCGCATTGCCAAGTGGGCCGAGAAGAACGATATCGACCTGGTGCTCATGCACGGTCGCGGCGGTGCCGTGGGCCGTGGCGGCGGTCCGGCCAACAAGGCCGTGCTGGCGCAGCCCAAGGGTTCGGTCAACTGCTTCTTTAAGCTCACCGAGCAGGGCGAGGTCATCTTTGCCCGTTACGGCAACCGCACGCTGGCTCAGCGCCATGTTGAGTCCGTTGCCGCCGCAACGCTTTTGCAGTCGGCCCCGAGCGTCGAGAAGACCAACACCGAGACCACGCAGAAGTTCTGGGATATGGCCGAGAAGCTCAACGCCGTAAGCCACGAGCGCTATCTGGACCTGCTGAACACCGAGGACTTTACACCGTGGTTCTCGACCGTGACGCCGCTGACCGAGGTCGGTCTGCTGCCGATCGCGTCCCGCCAAGCGCGGTTTGGGTGCCAAGTCGCTCGACGACCTGCGTACCATTCCGTGGATCTTCAGCTGGAGCCAGGCGCGCATCAATCTGGCCGCCTGGTACGGCCTGGGTACCGCCTGCGAGCAGTTTGGCGATCTGGACCAGCTTAAGGCTGCCTACCAGGAGTGGCCGTTCTTCCGCACCTTTATCGACAACATCGAGATGTCGATCGCCAAGACCGACCAGCGCATCGCCAAGATGTATCTGCACCTGGGCGATCGCCAGGATCTGTCCGAGAAGGTCTTTACCGAGATGCAGCTCACCCGTAAGTGGGTCCTTGCTATCGTCGGTGACGAGTGGCCGCTGCAGCGTCGTCGCGTGCTCGGCTGCGCCGTCCGCGTGCGTAACCCCTATGTCGACGCCCTATCCATCGCCCAGGTCCGCGCCCTTCGCGAGGTGCGTATGAACCAGGACGAGATGGCAGAGGAGAAGAAGGCCGAGTACATGAGCCTGATTCTTTCGACTGTGACCGGCGTTTCGGCAGGATTGCAAAACACGGGGTAATCGATAGCCCTGCGGCTCTCACCGGGACCCGATGGGTTTCCCTCTGAATGCGTCCTCGCACTTGAAGCCCCCTTATCCTGCTCCTTCGGAGCTGCGGATAAGGGGGCTTCGTGCTGCGGAATGCATTCAGAGGGAAACCCATCGGGTCCCTTCGTCCTCGGTCTTCAGGGATTGGGGCTGAAGGGATTAAAGTGCGCTTCGCGCCTAATGTGGAGTGCGGCGAGGGCTTCTTGCGTCCTGCGGAGTGCGCCGGGAGGGAACTTGTTCTCTGCCCTGCGGGTTCGGCGATGTCACAACGGGCAATGATTAATCTGAATAAAGATGGTGCGCGGCCTTTTAGGCTGCGCTTTTGCTTTGCTTCGCGCCATGTGGGGGCGGTGGCGACGTGCATTTTTGCGAGTATTCTGCAATCGAAGGCCCCTGCATACCGACCTCGGGCAAAAAATCGGGAGTTCTCGATGTTTTCTACGGATGATGGGCGGGGTTATGGGCTGGCAGCGTTTGATTTGCAGGGATATTCGCGGTCTTTGGCACTTATCGTGGCGCCCGAAGCTCTTGGTTATGTTGAATATTCCTAAAAATGCACGGCGCTTAGAGGGGGACCTTTGCGAAAAAGGAAACCGCCCCGTCGAAGTATGCACTCGACGGGGCGGTTTATACATTTGGCCGATTAAGGATGCGCTGTCAAACTACTAGAACTTGACGGTCGGGGCCTGGCGGGCTGCTTCGGCGGCCTCGAAGCCCTGGCGCTCCTTAAACTGAAAGATGCCGGCAAAGATGACAGCCGGGAACGTCTGAATGGCGTTGTTGTAGCTGAGCACGCAATCGTTGTAGCTCTGGCGTGCGTAGCTAATCTTGTTCTCGGTATCCTCGAGCGATGCCTGCAGCTGCGTAAAGTTGGTGTTTGCCTTAAGATCGGGGTAGGCTTCGGCTACGGCGAAGAGCTGACGCAGCGCACCGGTCAGCACGTTGTCGGCTTCCATCTTGGCCTCGGGCGTGGTGGCCTTGACGGCGGTGTTACGCGCGCTGATCACGGCGGAGAGCGTCTCCTGCTCGTGCTTGGCGTAGCCCTTGACGGTCTCGACCAGGTTGGGGATCAGGTCGTTGCGGCGCTGCAGCTGCGTATCGATGTTCTGCCAGGCGTTATCAATGCGGTTACGCTTGGTGACCATGTTGTTGTAGATGCCGGCGATGGCGCAGACAATCACAATGACAACAACGATGCCGATGATGACGGTAATCATGATGTCTCCGTTTCGAATGGCCGCGGCGGCATGCGCCAGCTGCCGTTGGTATAACGCTACTAGTATACCCGCAACGTTTTGCCGTGCCGAACTTTCCGGCAAGCGTTATGTTTTCGGCGGGGTGGGCACCGGGGCAAAGCGCGCGAGGTACAGGTGTAAGATATGCGACAGATTGACGAGTGTTGTCTTTGCCCTGAGGATGGCGATACGGATGGACCTTCGCATCAAGAAAACCTATCGTGCCCTGTTCGATGCCTTTACCGAGCTTTTGGAAGAGTATCGGTTTGAGGATTTGACGGTTGCTATGCTTTGCGACCGGGCCATGATTCGTCGCACGACGTTCTATAAGCACTTTCGCGATAAAAACGATTACTTCGCCTTTTATATCGATGAGCTCATGTCGGGCTTGCCGCAAAAACAGCCCGATGAGGCCGGCGCGGTGTCTGCCGAGGACGTGCGCGCGCTTCGGCACGCGATTTTGGACGATGCCATGGATTTGATTCTGGCGCACGAGCGGCTCATGGATAACATTTTGGCAAGCAGCATGTCGGGCATGTTGACCAACGTTATTTGCGACCGCATTGCCCACTCCATCCGCGAGCGTGTGATGAACGTGCTTGCCGAGGATGCCCTGGCCCCCGTGTCACTCGAGACGACGTCTGAGTTTGTCGCCGGCGGTATTATTCGACTTTTCACGATATGGTGGGAGTCGGGTCACGATCTTGAGCGTCGACCTGAGATAGCCGACGTGGTCGATGCGCTGTTTGAGCGGACCATGACACCGGTGCATCACTAGAAGTGGCGGAGAGAGGGGGATTCGAACCCCCGGAACGCTCTCGCGCTCAACGGTTTTCAAGACCGCCGCATTCAACCGCTCTGCCATCTCTCCGTGAGTCGTAATGATAGCATCGTTTTGAATTTGCAACAGGGAAGGCGAACGATGACGATCACCGAAATCGACGAGAAGTTCATGCGCGAGGCGCTGGCCGAG
>USCN01000083.1 GCA_900553165.1 uncultured Collinsella sp. | reverse complement strand
CGTTGGCGCGCCCATTGTTTTGGAGGGAACTCATTTTGAGGAAGCACCCGCCCTGCCGGGGCCCCCGGGTTTCGTGGCGACTCGGCCTTTCGGGTCAGGTGGGCTGAATGGAATTTGGTGAATGGGTGCGCCGTCGGCGCACCCATTTTTGTAGATGTGACAAAGGGACTTTCCCTTTGTCACACTGGCCCTCTGCCGTCTCTTTATTGATGCTGGGAGCGCCAGGTGGTGGGGGTGGTGCCGGTGTGTTGCTTGAAGGCTTGGGCGAAGGCGGCCTGCTGAGGGTAGCCTAGACGCTCTGCCACCTGCGCTATCGTGAGCGCGCTATCGGCCAAAAGGTCCTGTGCCCGCTCCATACGGCGTCTGCGAATGTAGGCGCCCAGGGATTCGCCAGTTTGGGCCTTAAAGGTGGCGCATAGCTTGGAGCGGCTTGTGTAGAGCCTCTCGGCCACCTCGTTGATACCCACACGCCTGCCTTTGTCGAGCGTGCGCTCAATCATTGCCGTTGCTTCTTCGGCAATGGTTATGCTGACGCGTGTGTCTGCCGCCTGCCGCGCCTGCTTGTGGGCCGCGCGCGAACAGGCGAGCTCCGCGACCATGGTCTCCACGATGCCTTGCATATAGACGTGTCCGCCTACGGTGCGGGCGCGGTCCTCGTTGATTCGGCGTAGTGCGTGGCAGATGGCAGACGCTGCCTCCTCGTGCCACGACTCGGCAAACGCCTCAAAGACCCCCGCGAACTCGGCGGGATAGCGATGTTCCAACTCGTCAAAATAACCGGGCAAAAAGAGCACCGAGCGTGAGTGATAGAGTTGCCCTGCAAACAGCGGGCTTAGCTCCTCGCCGCAGCTATCTTGGATAAAGCTGCACACCGCGCTGTTCGGCCACGGCCCGCGCAGTGGCTTAAGGTTCGCAGGCGTTATGCCAGCCTTGGGCATGCATATGAGCGTGGGTGCGCTGACCTCGCTCACGCAGGCATACGGCTCGGGTGTGTATTCGGCCAGGTACATATCGTGCGTCGGGGTAATGTAATGCTCCATGACGATGCAGGCAGGGGAGAGGGGCATGATCCACGCGCGTCCGTGCGCCCGATCGTTTGTCACCTCACCGGTAAAGACGGCGCCCTTGCCGGAAAGCTGCAGACCAAACTGCTCAAACTGCGGTGCGTAGAGCTCGGTTATATCGGTTGCTGCCCGCCGCATTTTCAAAAGCGTCCCCTTCATTTGCGAAAACGTCCACGCCTGGCCCAATTGTGTGCCCTGGCTAACACGCCCATGATAAGTTTCTTACGGTTAACTCTCAAGCCGTTAGAAAGGAATCTCATGGCAAAGGGATCAAAAAAGGAAGGTGGCGGCATCGGCGAGCTGCTTGCATATGCCGGTGACCGTCAATTCCTAACGTATTTGGGCATGGCCCTCTCGGCGTTCTCGCAGCTGTTGAGCTTTGGCCCGTACGTGTGCATCTGGCTTGTTGCGCGAGACCTGATCGCTGTGGCGCCTAACTGGAGCGAGGCCGCCGACATCGCGATGTATGGTTGGTGGGCTGTCGGTTTTGCCCTGGCAAGCATCGTGGTCTATTTCGTGGGACTCATGTGCACGCACCTGTCCGCGTTTCGCTGCGCATCCAATATCCGCAAGACCACGAGCGAGCATCTGCTTAAGCTGCCGCTCGGCTACTTTGACACGCACGCCACCGGTGAGCTGCGCCGTATCGTGGACGGCTGCGCCGCCTCCACCGAGACGCTGCTCGCGCACATGCTGCCCGATATCGCCGGCGCCACCGCCATGGTCGTGGGCCTGCTCGTGCTGCTTTTCGCCCTCGATTGGCGTTTGGGCGCAGCATGCTTAATCTCGGTCGTCGTTTCGTTTTGCGCCATGGCCACCATGATGAGCGGCAAGGGCGCCGAGTTTATGAAGGCCTACATGGGCGCGCTGGTCAAGATGAACAAGACCGGCACCGAATACGTGCGCGGCATCCCCGTGGTCAAGGTGTTCCAGCAGACGGTCTACTCCTTTAAGGCGTTTCACGATGCGATCGCCGAATACGCCGACATGGCGCAAAGCTATGCGGGCACGTTCTGCCGAGGCCCGCAGGTGCTCAACCTTACCGCGCTCAATGGCCTCGTGGCATTTCTTTTGCCCGTGGCGTTGCTGTTGGCGCCGGGCGAGACGGACTTCGCGCACTTTATGGTCAACTTCACGTTTTACGCGATCTTTTCGGCCGTGGTGCCGACGGCCATGACCAAGCTTATGTTTGTGGGCGAAGCATCTCAGATGAGTGCCGATTCGCTGGCTCGCATCCGAAGCGTTATGGATTCCAAGCGGCTCTCCGTGCCTGCCCAGCCCAAGCACCCTGTTGGCAGCGATGTGCGCTTTGAGGACGTGAGCTTTACCTACGAGGGTGCCGAAGCGCCTGCCGTCGATCATGTGAGCTTTAGCGTTCCCGCAGGCAGCACCCTTGCGCTGGTGGGCCCCTCGGGCGGCGGCAAGTCGACCTGCGCAAGCCTGATCCCGCGTTTTTGGGATGTTTGTTCGGGTCGCGTGCTTGTGGGCGGCGTAGACGTTCGCGACATGGATCCGCACGAGCTCATGGACCAGGTCGCCTTTGTGTTTCAGACCAACCAGCTGTTCCGCCAAACACTTGCCGATAACGTGCGCGCCTCCAAGCCTGGAGCCACTGACGACGAAGTGCGCGCGGCCCTCTCCGCGGCCCAGTGCGACGATATCGTGGCCAAGCTCCCGCAGGGCATCGACACCATGCTCGGCGCCGGCGGGGCGTACCTTTCGGGCGGCGAGGTCCAGCGCGTGGCGCTCGCCCGCGCAATTCTTAAGGACGCGCCCATCGTGGTGCTCGACGAGGCCACAGCCTTTGCCGACCCCGAGAACGAGGCGCTCATCCAGCGCGCCTTTAGCAAATTGGCGGCGGGCCGCACGGTCATTATGATCGCGCACCGGCTTTCGACCGTGGTGGGGGCCGACAAGATCGTGGTGCTCAACCAGGGTAGTGTGCAGGAGGCCGGCGCCCATGCCGAGCTGCTGTCCCAAAACGGTCTATACGCCAAGATGTGGGCCGAATACGAACAGGCCGCGAGCTGGAAGATCACTGCTGCCGCGGATGCCGCCGTCACGAAGGGAGGCGAGGCCTAAATGTTCGCCTCATTCCAAAAGAAGTATTTCCTATCCGATAAAGGCATCGCCGGCGTAAAGCGCGGTATCTTCTGGACCACACTCACCAATCTCATCACCATGGCCGGCATGGGCCTTTTGTTCCTGGTCATGGCCGGCTTTGTCGAGCATCTTGCACATGGGGCCGACCTGCCGGATGCGCTGCCCATCGCGGGTGGTCTCGTTATCTTTTTTGTGCTGCTCTTTGCCTCTAACTGGCAGCAGTACTACTACACGTACTGCATCTTTTACGAAGAGTGCGGCAAGCAGCGCATGGAGATCGCCGAGCGCCTGCGCAAACTGCCGCTCTCGTTTTTTGGCCGCCGCGATCTGGCCGATTTAACCGAGACCATCATGGGCGACGTCCAGGCCATGGAGCACGCCTACAGCCACGTGCTGGGAGAGCTTTGGGGTGCCATCATCGCAAGCGCCATTGTGTTCGTGGCGTCGCTGTTCTTTTGCTGGCAGCTGGCGATCGCGGCGCTTTGGAGCGTGCCTGTGGCCTTTGCCGTGCTGTATCTGACACGCGGCCCCATGACCCCGGTGTTCGACCATGTGCGTGCCGAGAAGGTCAAGGTTACCGAGGCGATCCAGGAGACGCTCGACTGCGTTCGCGAGATCCGTGCCACCAACCAGGAGGCTCATTATCTTGAGGGACTCAACGCCGTGATCGATGCCGAGGAGCGCGAGACCACCAAGGGCGAGCTCGCCAATGGGCTTTTGGTTAACTCCGCCTTTGCCATCCTGCGTCTGGGCATTGCCACCACGTTGGTCACGGGCGCCGCGATGGTCGCCTCCGGGCAGGTCGACTTTTTGGTGATGTTTGCCTTCCTGCTTATGGTGAGCCGTATCTATGCACCCTTTGATCAGGCGCTGATGCTGATGTCCGAGCTGTTTGCCGCCGAGTCGTCGGCCAAGCGCATGCGCTCCATCATGGAAGAGCCCGTGGCGCGGGGCAGCGAGCAGTTTGAGCCCGTAGGCCACGATGTGGTGTTCGATCACGTGGCATTTGGCTATGGTGCGGGCGAGGACGGCCGCGCCGGCGAGAAAGTTCTTACCGATGTGAGCTTTACCGCCAAGGAAGGCGAGGTCACGGCACTGGTCGGTCCTTCGGGCTCCGGTAAGTCCACGGTGAGCCGCCTGGCCGCGCGCTTTTGGGACGCCACCGAAGGCACGGTCACCGTGGGCGGCGTGGATGTTGCGAGCGTGGACCCCGAGGTCCTGCTGCGCGACTACGCCATTGTGTTCCAAGACGTACTGCTCTTTGACGATACGGTGATGGGAAACATTCGTCTTGGCCGTCGCGATGCCACCGATGAGGAAGTACTTGCTGCCGCGCGTGCCGCCAACTGCGACGAGTTTGTGAGCCGCATGCCGCAGGGCTATGACACCATGATCGGCGAGAACGGCTCAAAGCTGTCCGGCGGTGAGCGCCAGCGCATCTCCATCGCCCGCGCGCTGCTCAAAGACGCGCCGATCGTGTTGCTGGACGAGGCAACGGCGAGCTTGGATGTAGAGAACGAGACCGTGGTTCAGCAGGCGCTCTCCCGCCTGCTTGCAGGTAAGACGGTTATCGTTATTGCCCACCGTATGCGTACGGTGGAAAATGCCGACAAAATCGTTGTACTCAAGGATGGTGTGGTTGCCGAGCAGGGCACTCCGGCGCAGCTCAAGGCGGCAGGTGGAGAATTCGCCCGCATGGTGGCGCTGCAAAAGGAAGCAGCTACCTGGCAGCTGTAAGAAGGGACAAAGGGACGGTCCCTTTGTCACATTGACAATCGGTTACTCCGCATCGTTAATTTTCAAAAGGTTAGCCATGGCTGACCTAGATAGTTAGATAAAATTGAGATATTTCAAAAGCGTGCTCGAGCAAACTTGTTTACTCGGGTGCTAAGGCACCATGCCGCGTCCAATGCGGCAAAAGGGAGAAGCAACATGAAGAAGTCGACGTTCAATACCCTGCTTGTCGGTGGCGGTTTTCTGCTTGGCACGGCCGGCATCAAGCTGCTTACCAGCGCTCCGGTCAAGAATGTCTGCGTGCAGGGTATTGCGTGCGGTATGCGCATCAAGAACGGCTACCAGGACATGGTCGAGCAGGCCAAGGCTAATGTCGACGACATGGTTGCCGAGGCGGCTTACATCACCCAGAGCGAGGCCGCTGCTGACGAGGCAGCCGAGTAACGCTTCCAGGCACAAACTATGAGATTCTCGATTATTAGCGAGATCCCCGGCAGGACCCGTCTTCAATTGGCGGGTCCTGTGCCAGAGAGCGATCTCGATGCACTTCTTAAGCTTGGCGGCGACATCGACGGCGTGCACAAGGTGCGCGTCTACGGCCGCATCGGCCAGATGGCGCTCGAATACGATGAGCCGCGCCGCGCGAGCGTGCTCGACGCCTTGGGCGCACTCGATGCTCAGGCCATTGCCGACGCAAAGACGTTGCTTGACGGTTCTGCAGGCCAGGTTGCGGACGAGTCGACACGTGACGCGCTTGCCAAGGCGATTGACGCTGCCCAGAAACTCCTCGATGGCAAAAGCACCGATGTTGCGGCCATGCAGAACGCTTCGAAGGTGATTTCCTCGACTTCTGACGGCGTAAACAAGTCTGTGGCGGAGCAAACTGCGGCTAATGCCCAGTCGAATACCAATTCGAATACCAATAACGGCACTACGAACCGGCGCTACACGTATACGTGGCAATTTGGTCCGGGCTCTGGAAACGGTGTGAACGGTGGTGGTTCGACCGGTGGCAATAACAATG
>USCN01000082.1 GCA_900553165.1 uncultured Collinsella sp. | reverse complement strand
CCGCGCGGTGCGTCGGCTGTACGGCCCTGGTACGCCGTGGGGCGAGGTTGCCGAGTGGCAAACGGCAACGATGGAGGAGCTTGAGCGTCAGCAGCGCATCAACGAGACGGCGAAGCATCGCGTGGTGGGGCTCGTTATCGAGACGCGCCCCGATGCCGTAACGCCGCAGGCGCTTACGCTCATCCGCCGCCTGGGCTGCACCAAGATCCAGATGGGTATTCAGAGTCTCGACCAACATTTGCTCGATATCAACGAGCGTCGCATTTCGGTGGCTCGGATCGAGCAGGCGTTTTCGCTTGCGCGCCTGTTTGGCTTTAAGATCCATGCGCATTTTATGCTCAACTTGCTGGGCGCCACACCCGAGGGGGACAAGCGCGACTACGAGCACTTTATGACTGAGGGGGCCTTTATGCCCGACGAGGTCAAGGTCTACCCGTGTGCGCTCATCGAGGGCTCGCGTCTGGTGGGCTGCTACGAGCGCGGCGAGTGGCGCCCCTATACCGAGGAAGAACTGCTCGATGTGTTAGCCGACGACATCGTGGTGACGCCGGCGTTCTGCCGTATCAGTCGCATGATCCGCGATTTTAGTTCCGATGACATCATGGTGGGCAACAAGAAGCCCAACCTGCGTCAGCTCGTTGAGAACCGCCTGGCTGCTCGGGGTGACGGTGCGACGGTGCGTGAGATTCGCTATCGCGAGATCAGTACCGCGGGTGCCGACCTGGATGAACTGTCTCTTGATGAGGTCGCTTACGAGACGCCGGTGACGCGTGAACGCTTTTTGCAGTGGGTGACGCCCGAAGGCAAGATCGCTGGCTTTTTGCGCCTGTCGCTGCCCGTTCGCGCTTTTGTTGCCGCGCATGCGGACGAGTTGCCGACGACGCCGGACGAGGCGATGATTCGCGAGGTGCACGTGTATGGCATGGCGGCACGCGTGGGTGACCAGGGCCAGGCGGCGCAGCATCACGGGTTGGGGCGTTTGCTCGTAGAGCGTGCGTGCGAGATTGCCCGGGATGCCGGCTATGCGCGCATCAACGTGATCAGCGCGATTGGTACGCGCGAGTACTATCGCCATCTTGGATTTTATGACCATGGCCTTTATCTGCAAAAGGAGCTCTAGATGAACAAGCCGAGTGTTTCTGCCGGCGTCGTTGCCGGCGTTGCTCTGGGAGCCGCGGCGCTTGGTGCGGCCGCTGTCGCTGTTCGTGTTGCCTGTCTGCAGGTTGCGCGAACCTGCAATGGGTTGGCGCGTGTGAAGCGCGTGCACGACGAGGGCGGCGACGAAGTCCGCGTATTGGTGCAAGGCGGCGTCTACCAAAGCGCGAGTTACGTTGGCGAGCGTTGGGCTGAGCCCGTCTTTGTGTACTATCGTGCGTTTGACGACGTGTTTGAGGCCGAGGGTGCAATGCACGACGCTTATGGTCACGGCATCGACCGTATGCTCATGCTGGGTGGCGGCGGGTTTGCCTATCCCAAGTTTGCGCTGATGTCGCACGAGGGCTTGCGCATGGACGTTATCGAGTATGACGGAGAGATTACGCGCCTGGCGCGCCGTTGGTTCTATCTGGACGAGCTGGAGCGCACGGTGGGCGACCGCTTGCGGGTGATTACTGCTGAGGCTCGCTCGTATCTGGGTGTGACGAGTGTGGGTCATCGTCGCTACGACGTGGTCGTGAGCGATTGCTTTGGCGGTGCCGAGCCCGTACGCGAGCTGGCGACCGTTGAGGCGTTGCGTCTAGTGCGGGGCAGCCTGAATGCCGGCGGCATCTACGTGGCCAATATCGTGAGCGCAAGCGAGGGGAGCGATGTGACGTTCCTGCGCGATTGCGCTGCCACGGCACTCGAGGTATTCGCCCACGCCTGGGTGGTCCCATGTGGCGATGCGGAGTTCGGCGGCGAGGAAAACTACCTGCTCATCGCCAGCGACGGCAACTACGCCTTTGCCGAAGCCGTGCCCTTCGACACCGACTTCCTCGGCACCGTCCTTCACGACAAATAAGTCTCCTCGTCCCAAAAAGACTGGTCTTAGGCGTGGTCGCGCCAGCCGAGAACGCGCTGCTTCATGCCTTCGATGTCGAGCACGCCTTCGGCAAAGCCCTTGCGCACGAGCTCTTCGGGAACAAACTCGTCGTAGCGGTCAAAGTAAGGCACCTCGCCGGGATAGACGAGGTCGATGGGGTCGAAGTCTTTCTCGGCTTCGGCGGCGAGCACTTCAAAGAACGTCTCCTCGTCGGCCTTCATCTTAAACTGCATAAAGTACGGGCGTGACGGGTCGAGTCCGCGAAGGCCCAGCTCCGCGGCACATTTAATCTTGAGCATGCGCTCGAGCGCCAAAAAGGCGTAGCTTCCCAACCAGGGGAAGACCCAGGTGTCGCCGCCCAGGTTAATGAGCGGCTTGGTTCCCGCGCCCGAAATCTCGGCGGTATGACGAGCCTGCGCAAGGCGGGCCCGTGCGTTACCCATAAGGTACGGATATGCTGCGTGCTCGTTGAGCGCCTTGCGCATGCGCTCGAGTACGTGTGTATTGATATCACCGGGGCAGTCGCCAAAGTAGGCCGGCACCCGGCCCTTGACCTGCGTGGCAAAGACGGTGTGGCGCTTCCAGTCCACTTCCTCGACAATCCAGCAGTGTCCGGCGATGGCGATGCGCTCACCGGGCGGTGGCGGATTGACGATCGTGCCCAACTCGGCCGACTCACTGCGAACGGTGAACTCCTCGTTTTCCTGGAACACAGCGTAGAACTTAAAGTTGTTAATGATGCGCTCGCCCGCGAGGCCCACGATGAGTCCGCCGCCCTCGGTGACTTGGATATGGTCGATCTTGATGAGGTGGCGCAGCAGTACGCGATAGTCATCGGCCGAGATGCGATGGAAATAGCTAAGCGTGAGCACACGCTGGGCAAGCTCTGCCGGCGTGAGCTCTCCGGTGCTGGCAAGCGTCGACATAGTCTGGTGGTAGAGCAGGCTGTAGGGGAGTCGATCGAGCTCGGGCGGCTCGACCCACTTTTCCTCGCGATAGAGTTGTACGAGCGCGATGCCCTGCAAGAGCTTCCACGGAATGGTCTCGGGCATCATCGTGCGCGGCTCGGGCTCTTCCTCGCGCATGACAAACCACATCTCGGGCGGAAGATCGCGGCGCCCCGTGCGGCCCATTCGCTGCAAAAAGGAGCTGACGGTAAACGGCGCATCGATCTGAAACGCACGCTCCAGACGGCCGATATCGATACCGAGTTCCAGCGTAGAGGTGGTAACGGTCGTCTGTGCCTGTTCCTCGTCGCGCATAAGCTCTTCTGCCGTCTCACGCAACGATGCCGAAAGATTGCCGTGATGGATGAGGAAACGGTCGGGCTCGTGTCGACTTTCGCAGTAGCTACGCAGCATGGAGCATACGGCCTCCGCCTCTTCGCGCGAGTTGGCAAAGACCAGGCACTTGCGGCCGCGGGTGTGTTCGAAGATATAGCCCATGCCGGGGTCGGCGTTGTCTGGTGCTGTGTCGGTGGGGTTGAGTAATGCCTGTTCGGGTGCTCGGGGAATGTCGACTTCGCCCTCGGGGGCCGAGGAAGC
This sequence comes from uncultured Collinsella sp., assembly GCA_900553165.1. Taxonomy (GTDB): domain Bacteria; phylum Actinomycetota; class Coriobacteriia; order Coriobacteriales; family Coriobacteriaceae; genus Collinsella. The sequence continues at coordinate 2,527 of USCN01000082.1, read as the reverse complement.
GCGACTGTCCTTGGGGGCAGCCTTGCCCCGTGCCTGCTCGCGACGTTGGCGGCGTTCCTCCTGTGTGAGTTGTCCGCTATGGCGCATGTCTTGGGTGCTGACGGGCAGTGCCGCGGGTGCCGCTGCCTCAATGCGCTCGCATGCAAGCACTTCGGCCTCTTGAGGACCCATGCTCTTGAATCCCCGCTGCTGCGCCTGGGGACCCGAGTTGTAGAAGTGCTCCATGGAGATACGCCACACGCGGCGCGGTTCCTCAAAACGAGGGATAACGCAGTCGCGTCCCGTTCCCTGCGAGAGAAAGGCACCCGTGCGCTCGGGGTCGCCGATGGTAGCCGAAAGGCCAATGCGGCGGGGTTGTACGCCGGCCATGCGCGACAGGCGCTCAATAAGGCAGAGCGTCTGCCCGCCTCGATCGCCGCGCATAAGCGAATGGACCTCGTCGATGACGACGTAGCGCAGATCGCAGAACATGCGCGGAATCGCCATGTGCTTATGGATCAAGAGCGCCTCGAGCGACTCGGGCGTAATCTGCAAGATACCGCTCGGCTTTTTGATGAGCTTTGCCTTGTGCGACTGCGAAACGTCGCCATGCCAGTGCCAGACGGGGATGTCGGCTTCTTCGCAGAGGTCGTTGAGGCGGACGAACTGATCGTTGATGAGCGCCTTGAGGGGGCCAATGTAGAGGGCGCCCACGCTTGCGGGCGGGTTCTCCCAAAACTCGGTCAGGATGGGAAAGAAGGCCGCTTCGGTTTTGCCGGAAGCTGTGGATGCCGTTAGGAGCACATTGTCTTGTGTGTTAAAGATGGCATCTGCTGCCGCAACCTGGATAGAGCGCAGACTCTCCCAATCGTGGGAGTAGATGAAGTCTTGGATAAACGGGGCGTAGCGGTCAAAGGCGTTCACGGGGCCTCCTCTCAAAAGCGGAACTCTCAACGCGGTGGGCAGTGGCTCGCTACATTACTGTCTCGACGTTTGCCCAGATAAAACCTGTCAAAATAAACCTGTCCCTTTTTGGCAGGTTAGATGGTGAATTCGGCGAAGTTGCGATCGTCGGATGATGTGGGCGATTCGTTGGCCGGTGCCAGTGTGTCGCCGCCGACGCTTTGCAGCAGCTCGGCCACGTCGGCATCGGGGTTTTGGCACAGGATATCGAGCAACTCGATAAAGTCGCGGATGACCTCACGGGGCGTCAGGTGCGTGTCGGCTCCCACGCGGCCAAACTCAATCTTGAGGAAGTCCACCAGGTCGTTCTCGGTAAGCGTAGGCGTCCAGCCAAAGTAGCCGGCATGGATCTGCATGAGCTTTTCGATGAGCACCAGCAGCTCCTCATAGGTGAGCGGCTGCAGGCGAATGATGGGTGCGAGCATGTCTTTGAGGTCCTCGCGTGCAAAACGGCCCTGGGCGAGGCGGCTGCGCAGAGCCTCGTAGGAAAATACGCCGCGTCGACGGTCTTCGATGGAGGTTGGCGTGCCGCCCATGATCATGCCCAGGTACTGTGCCTTGCCTTGCAGTGTGTCGTTGTACATGGTCAGGATCTTCTCGTAGTTGTACTGGCGCGTGATGGCGTTGGGGATCTTGTACAGGTTTACGAGTTCGTCGATGAGCACCAGCATGCCCTTGTAGCCACTGCAAACCAAAAAGCGCGCAATGAGCTTAACGTAGTCGTACCAGTCGTCATCGCTGATGATGGTCGAGGAGCCCAGCTCGGCGCGTGCCTCGCTCTTGGTGCGGTATTCGCCGCGAATCCATTTGGTCACGCGGCTCATGGTCTCTTCGTCGCCCCCGGATGCGGCCATGCGATAGCGGCGGAGCATGCGGGTGAAGTCGAAGCCGTGGACCATCTCCTCGAGCGGGGCCAGTTGGGCATTGACGACCGACTCGTCGACGTCGGCACACGAGGCGACCCAGCGATCCAGAATAAGGTTGAGCGCACCGCCCTCGGGGCGCGTCTTGGTCGATATATTGCGGATGAGCTCGCGGTAGGTGGCAAGGCCCTGTCCCTGACCGCCCTGCAGGCGGCGCTCGGGCGACAGGTCGGCATCAGCGACGACGAACCCCTCGCCCATGGCGTGCGTGCGGATAGTCTGGAGCAAAAAGCTCTTGCCGGCGCCGTAACGACCGACCAGAAAGCGGAAGCTCGCGCCACCGTCGGCGATGAGACTCAGATCGGTGAGCAGGGCGCGGATCTCGACCTCGCGCCCTACGGTGATGTAAGGAAGGCCGATGCGCGGGACCACGCCGCCCTTGAGCGAGTTGAGAATGACGGCAGCGACGCGCTTGGGCACGCGAGGTGCTGCGGATGCGGTATCACTCATGGTCTAGGTATCCTCTCACGTCTGCTTCGTAGTCCTCGATAATCTGCGGCCCTGCTGCGCTAAATTCAATTACGGTGTCGCCCACCAGGTCAAAGAGCGCCTCGTTGATGGTATCGACGAGCATGTCCTCGCTCTGCTCCGATTGCACTACCGCCGATTCCGCCTGTACTGCGTTGTGCTCGAGCAGAGCGCGGAGATAGGCGTTTGCGGCG
>USCN01000081.1 GCA_900553165.1 uncultured Collinsella sp. | reverse complement strand
ACAGGATTTCATCTGGGGTGGCGGGTTTGGTTGAAGGGCGCTCTTAAGCTGGCCAAGCCTCAGGGCGTGCGCCTGAACGTCTTCACCGTCGAGCGTGCCCTCGCCAAGATGGACAAGCTCAACACCCTCGGCGAGCGCGTCATGTTCGTCTTTGGCAACACTGCCGAGATGCTGCAGTTCTGCCAGGGCTACAAGCTCGACGCCATCAACCTGGGCGCCACCGCCAACCACGACGGTGCCGATCAGGTCGGCGGCAAGGACAGCTCCGTCTTCCTCGACGCCACCCAGAAGGCCGACGTCAACCAGCTGCTCGACATGGGCATTAAGCTCTACGTCCAGCAGACCCCTACGTATCAGAGCGTCGACATCGACGCCAAGCTGTAATCAACCAGGCTTTTGCCTGACTGAAAGGAGAAGGGTATGAATACGTTCATCAGTGCGGTGCTCGTCGGCCTCGTCGGCGTGTTCTGCATGTGGGACTCCCGCCTGCTCGGTCGTCTTAACTTCGAGCAGCCCCTCGTCGGCGCTACGCTCGTCGGTCTGCTGCTGGGCGATGTGCCCACCGGCCTTGCCGTCGGTGCCGCCGTCGAGCTCGTGTCCATGGGCCTGGTGCAGGTCGGCGCCGCCGTTCCGCCCGATATGGTCCTGGGCGGCATCGTGGCCGCTGCCTTTGCGTGCCTGACCGATGCTTCCGCCGAGACCGCCATGACGATCGCCATCCCGGTCGCCGTCCTGGGTCAGCTTCTCGGCATCGTGTTCCGTTCCATCATCGCCGCCCTCACCCATGTGGCTGATAGCGCGATCGATAACGGAAAGTTCAAGACCGCCTACCGTATGCACATCTGCGCCGGCTCCGGTCTGTACGCTGTCATGTACTTCCTGCCGATCTTCCTCGCCGTCTTTGTTGGCACCGACCTGGTTCAGGCCATCGTCAACATGGTTCCCGAGTGGCTGTCCACCGGTCTTAACGTTTCGACCAAGATCATGACCGCCTACGGCTTGGCCCTGCTGCTCACCATGATGATCAAGAAGGGTATGACTCCGTTCCTGTTCATCGGTTTCCTGCTCGCCGCTTACCTCAACCTGTCCGTCATCGCGGTCGCTCTGATCGGTGTGTGCCTGGCTGTCGTCTTCATGGGCTTCAAGTTCAACGGTTCCCATGCAGCCGCCGGTGTCGATTCCGACTACGATCCGCTCGAAGACGACGAAGACTAAGGAGGAACACACTATGGCAACCGCAACCAAGGACGTGTCCCTGAACAAGAAGGTCAGCCAGTTCTTCTGGCGCTCCTGGGCCATCCAGGCCTCTTGGAACTACGAGCGTCAGATGAACATGGGCTTCCTCTACGGCATGGTTCCCACGCTCGATCGCCTCTATCCGGATGAGTCCGACCCCAAGCAGCTCGCTGCTAAGAAAGAGGCTTACCACCGTCACATGGCGTTCTACAACTGCACCCCGCAGACGAGCGCTTTCATCCTGGGTCTCGCCGCCTCCATGGAGGAGGAGTACGCCAAGGATCCCGAGAACTTCGATCCCGATTCGATCAACGCGGTCAAGACCTCCCTCATGGGCCCGCTTTCCGGCATCGGTGACTCCTTCTTCCAGGGCACCATCCGCGTTATCGCCTTTGGCCTGGGCGTTCAGCTGGCTCAGCAGGGCTCCATCATGGGCCCGATTCTGGCCATGCTCATCTCCATCGTCCCCTCTGTGCTGATCACTTGGTTCGCAGCCAAGATGGGCTATCAGGGCGGCCACGAGTACCTGAGCAAGCTTCAGGGCGGCGACCTCATGGAGAAGCTCATGTATGTCTGCGGCAGCGTGGGCCTTATGTCCGTGGGCGGCATGATCGCTACGCTGATCGGCGCCACCACCCCGCTGCAGTTCGCTGAGGGTACCGTCGTGATCCAGGACATCCTGGACGGCATGATGCCGCAGATGATCTCCCTCGGCCTCACCGGCCTTATGTACTGGCTCATCAAGAAGAACGTCAACACCGGTTGGCTTCTCGTGATCGCCATCGTGGGCGGCATCGCCCTCTCCGCGGCCGGCATCCTGGCCTAGTCGCGACCAAGCGTCTAACCGTTTTCCCCCGGGGGCCTGCCTGACATCCCATACCCCAGGCAGGCTCCCATCCCTATACGTGACAATAGGCCAGTCCCTTTGTCGCATCTTCAACGGACCGGCGATTCGGTCCAAATCACGGTAACCCTGCGTGCGCCCGGCAAAGTGGCGCCGCAAAAATCGAAAGGAATGTGTCAGATGTACGAGATCGACCTTAACCTCCCTAAGCAGATCGTCGCTGACGTCCTGTCCGACCACGAGATTCACAGCGTCGCTTTCGTCGGCTGCGGTGCTTCCATGTCCGACCTGTACCCCGCCAAGTACTTCCTGGCCAACAACACGGACAAGCTGAACGTTCAGATCTTCACCGCTAACGAGTTCAACTACGATACGCCTTCCTGGGTCAACGAGCACACCTTCGTGATCACCAGCTCCCTCGGTGGCTCCACGCCCGAGACCGTCGAGGCCAACAAGACCGCCAAGAAGCACAACTGCCCGGTCGTCTCCCTCACCAACAAGCCTGGCTCCGCTCTGACCGTCGACGCCGACCACGTTATCGTTCACGGCTTCCACGCCAACTACGCTGCCAAGTGCGAGAAGCCCGGCTATGCCATCGCTCTTGCTCTCGAGATTCTTCAGCAGACCGAGGGCTATGACCACTACGAGGACATGATCACCGGCCTCACCAACATCTTCGATCTCTGCGAGAACGCCGCTCAGCACTGCAAGAAGCTCGCCAAGAAGTTCGCCGAGGACTTCAAGGACGACAAGATGATCTACTTCATGGCTTCCGGTGCCTCCGAGAAGATGGCTTATTCTCACGCCGCCTTCCTGTTCACCGAGATGCAGTGGATCGACGCCGCCGCCTACAACACCGGCGAGTACTTCCACGGCCCGTTCGAGGTTTCCACCGAGGGTAAGCCCTACGTCTTCTTCATGTCCGATGGCGCCACCCGTCCGATGGACGCCCGCGCCCTCACCTTCCTTGAGCGCATGGGCGCCAAGGTCGCTCTGATTGACTCCAAGGACTACGGCCTGGCTGATGCCGTGCCCGCGAGCGTCATCACCTACTTCAACCCGCTGCTGCACCTCGCCGTTATGCGCGAGTATGGCAACCAGATCGCCGAGGCTCGTCAGCACCCGCTGACCATGCGTCGCTACATGTGGAAGCTTTCCTACTAATCACAAGTAAGTAGACCTTACAGGTTGATTGAGAGGGGATGGGGTTTGCGCCCCGTCCCCTTTTTTGCTCTGGGGAGGGCGTGTCTGTCGCGTCATAAAACCCCAGATAAAACCTACCAAAATAAACCTGTCCCTTTTTGGCAGGTGGGAGGAGATGCGTATGATCAAGGCAGTGCTGTTTGACATGGACGGCGTGCTGGTCGATACCGAGTGGTTCTACAACCGCCGCCGCGTGGCGTTTATGGAAGAGAAGGGGTTCCACTTTGACGAGATTCCCGATCTTTCGGGGTCTAACGAGCCTGCCATCTGGAAGTCGCTGGTGCCCGACGATGTTGAGCTGCGCGAGCGCTTGCGCGTTGAGTACAAGCAGGTCTACAGCCCGGTTCACCCTGTTCCGTATGCCGAGCTGCTCAACGAGCAGACGGAGCCGGTGATGCGCGAGCTGCACGAGCGCGGCGTCAAGTGTGCCATCGCGAGCTCGTCCTATCGCGAGCTCATTGACGAGCTGGTGGAGATTGCCGGTATCACCGACGTGCTGGACTACACCATCAGCGGTCACGAGTGCAGTGCATTTAAGCCCGACCCCGAGATCTACCTGCGTGCCATGGAGGCGCTGGGTGTGGAGCCTACCGAGTGCCTGGTTATCGAGGACTCGCCTTTGGGCATCGAGGCCGGCAAGCGCTCCGGCGCGCGCGTCCTGGCGCTGCGTCCGCACGAGGGCGTTAACCTGGACCAAACGGGAGCCGACGCCGTCATCGACAACCTCGCCGACATTCTGACCGCTTTGTAGCGTCAATTCGCCGCAAGAAGTGCGGATTCACACGTCTCTTGCGGTGGATTGGCTCATTTTGGCTTCGATTTGATCCGTTTGGCTTCGACTCAGGCTAAGTGAGTAGACTTTTTGGCGCAGGCCGAGCACAAAGCGTATCTGCCTTAGTAAAACCGCAGGTCACGGAAGTGGCAGCTTTGGGTGTGCTCGGCAGGTCGCGAAAAGCCTACTCACTTAGAATTTGGCTCTTTGGTTGGGGGGCTGCTGGCTCGTTTTGGTTGTCGAGAGAGGGTGAATTGAAGCGCCCTCTCGCGCTCCATGCTACAATCGCCGGCATGCCCCACAATTACATCTGCCTTCGAAAGGAGCCTACGTGGCGAACGCCATCGATCAGCTCACGGACCGCGTGCTCGTGCTCGGTCGTCTCACCATCGTCCGCCGCGCCATTACTGCCGTGGCGGTCACCATCTCCGCCGTTCTCCAGACATTTCTGATTCAGGCGTTCATTCGCCCCGCCGACCTGCTTCCGAGCGGCCTCACCGGCGTCGCGGTCCTGCTCGATCGCGTCACCTCGCTCGGCGGCGTTCATATCGACATCTCGCTCGGCATGCTCGCGCTCAACATCCCCGTGGCGCTCCTTTGCTGGAGCGGCATCAGCAAGCGCTTCGTCATCTTCTCGATGATGCAGGTCATGCTCTCGTCGCTGTTCCTCAACATCTTTCACTTCGCCCCGTTTTTGGGCGACAAGATCATGCTCATCATCTTTGGCGGCGTGGTCTCGGGCCTGGGCGCCGCCATCGCGCTTAAGTCCGGCGCATCCACCGGCGGCACCGACTTTATCGCGCTGTGGGTTTCCAACCATACAGGCAAGACCATCTGGGGCGTCATCTTTGGCTTTAACTGCGCTATCCTGGCGATCTTTGGCTTTATGTTTGGCTGGGACAATGCGGCGTATTCCATCGTGTTCCAGTTTATTTCGACCAAGACCATCGACAGTTTCTACCGACGCTACGACCGTGTGACGCTGCAGATCACGACACGCAAGGCAGATGAGGTCATGACAGCCTATGTTGACCATTTTCAGCATGGCATTAGCTGCGCCGAGATCATTGGCGGATACAGCCGCGAAAAGATGTATCTGCTGCACGCCGTTGTCTCGACCTACGAGAGCCAGGACATTATCAAGCTGGTGTGCGATATTGATCCCGGCGCCGTGATCAATGTGTTCCACACACTCAACTTCGTGGGCGGCTGGTGGGGCGGTCATGTCGACGAGCCCATGCCCACGGCCGTACCCGATCCCGACAAGCCCGCGCGCATGGCCAGCAGGCAGGCGCGCCTCAGCGAGCAGGACAGTCTGCAGCAGGACGACGGCAAGTAAGGATTTGCTGTATGTGGTGTATCGTTTTATCAAACTGATGTAACATATAAAAAGACGTTATATACGTATTAGTTATTTCGCTATTTTGATAAGAGTGATCAGATATGCCCGCACCCAAAAATGCACCGCTTTACCAGCAGATTTATGACGAGATCAAGGATGCAATCGAGAAAGGGGTTTATGCACCCAAGGAGCGCATTCCGTCCGAGCTTGAGCTTGCCGAACAGTACGAGGTGAGCCGTATTACGGTGCGCCGTGCCGTCGAGGAACTGTGTTCCGACGGCTATCTGGTTAAGCAGCAGGGCCGCGGCACCTTTGTCTCCACGCCGCACATCAACCGCCAGTTCCACGCCTCGACGCTGCAGACGTTCACCGAGCTTTGCGCCGATAACGGCATGAAGGCGGGCGCGCATGTGATCAATCGCCAGATTGTGCCGGCGCGCCAAAACGAGATGGAATTCTTTGGCCTGCAGAAGGATGCGCTGCTGCTGCATATCAAACGCGTGCGTACGGCCGATGGTGAGCCCATCTTTGAGGAAAACGTCTTTGTGCCGTTTGACGCCTACCGTGAGCTGTTGACGGCCGATCTTGAGGACAAGTCGATTTTTGCCGAGGTCGAGCGTGTTGGCGGAACCCCGATTGTCTCGGTTGGCTACCGCACGGTCGAGGCCGTTCGCGCGAATGCCGAGCAGGCCGCCGAGTTGGGCATTGCCCCGCACGATCCGCTGCTCAACCTGCGCGCCGGCTTTATCGGCCCCAATGGCGAGCCGGTCCTGATGGGTAAGCAGTACTACGTGGGTAGCCGTTACGTCATGGTGATGTAAGTTACGCGGTTTTACCAAACCGCGTAACGG
>USCN01000080.1 GCA_900553165.1 uncultured Collinsella sp. | reverse complement strand
GAACTGACGGATGGCACGGCCGATCGTACGGCCCATCTGCGGGAGCTTATCCGGGCCAAACAGCAAAAAGCCGAAGACCACGATGATCGCGAGCTCACCCTCTCCAATACCAAACACACATACCTCCAAGGCTCGATGTGAGTCGAGCCCGCACCGCGCCATTCGGCCGGAACTCGTCTATTCATTCGGTCAAGTATAGCGCCCGGACGCCAAAACGTCCGAGCGCATCACAAACATATGCCAAACGGCATGCCCTTTTGGGGGCAAAGATTATGCAGCGGTGATCGAAATCTCCTGGTCGACACCCAACAGCTGAACCACGCGCATCACCGGGGGCTGCACATTGGTGCAGCTAAAGCGCTTGCCGTGGTCGACCGCGTGGTGCGCGGCGCCCACGAGCACGCCAATGCCCGTCGAGTCGATGTAGCTCACCTGGGCAAAATCGAGCTCAACGGCCTCAGTGGGCTGCTCGAGCGCCAGGTCGATGGCATTGCGCAGGCTATCGGCGTTAGAGATATCGATCTCGCCGGTTACCTTAATGGTGTAGGTCTCCGGCGTGGGGTTGGTGGAAATACCCAAATCCATGTATACGCTCCTTTACGTATCGAAAGTGCGGATAGTACTGGGCGCGGACTTGCGGGGCCCTAGGCGTTAGGCGCGCTCGGCACGAGCAAGCTCGGCAGCGACAAGCTTAACGGCCAGCACCAGCACGTCGAGCGCGGCCTCCAGGTCCTCGACCGTGGGATAGCTCGGCGCGATGCGGATGTTGGTGTCGCGCGGGTCCTTGCCATAGGGCCAAGTGGCGCCGGCCGGTGTGAGCTTGACGCCCAGGTCGGCGCAGAGCGCGGCGACCTTTTGGGCCGAGCCCTCGGGACCATCGAAGCTTACAAAGTAGCCGCCGCGGGGGTGCGTCCAAGTAGCGCAACCCGTATCGCCCAAGCCCTCGGTGAGCTTGCGCTCAACGGCCTCAAAGCGCGGGCGCAAAAACTCGGCATGCTTTTTCATGTGCTCCTTGACCGCCTCGATGGTGGGAAGGAAGCGCACGTGACGCAGCTGGTTGAGCTTATCGGCACTGATGAGGCCGGCCTTCAGGCGCTTGGAGAACTCGGCGATGACCGCGGGGCTCGCACCGATAAAGCCGATACCGGCGCCCGGGAAGGTGATCTTGGACGTCGAGGCAAAGGCCACCACGCGGTCCTCGGTGCCCGCCGCGCGAGCGAGGTCAAAAATGTTTGCGAGCTCATCGGTCTCGTCGTACAGGTCGTGCACGCAGTAGGCGTTGTCCCAGAAGATGCGGAAATCGGGCGCGGCCGTGGGCATCTCGACCAGGCGACGCACAGTGTCCTCGCTAAAGGTGATGCCCGTGGGGTTGGAATACTTGGGCACGCACCATATACCCTTGATGGAATCGTCGGCGGCAACCAGGCGCTCGATTTCGTCCATATCGGGGCCGTTGTCGGTCATCGCGACGGGAACGTTCTCGATGCCCAAGTCGGCGGTGATGCCAAAGTGGCGATCGTAGCCGGGAACCGGGCACAGGAACTTGACCTTCTTGCCGTCGTGCGCTGCCTCGTAAGCCTCCCAGGGCTCGCTGCCGCACGAGCCACAGCGCCAGAACATGCCGGCGATGTCGTGCTCGATCAGCAGGCTCGACGAGCCCAGCACGAGTGTCTGCTCAGCGGGGCAGCCCAGGAACTCCCCTGCCAGCTTGCGTGCCGAGGGAATGCCCTCAAAGCAGCCGTAGTTGGAACAATCGACGTTGCCGTCGTGCAGATCGGCATCGGCATTGAGGATATCGAGCATGGGTCGAGAGATGTCCACCTGGGAGGGCGACGGCTTGCCGCGGGCCATGTCGAGCGCCAGGCCCTTGGCCTTGACCTCGGCGACCTCGGCTTTGAGCGCCTCGATGGCGGCATCGAGTTCGGTGGTTTCCATCTTCTGGTAGATCGTCTGCATGGGTGCGACCTTTCACGAAGCGGTACGTTGCAATTCTTCTAAGTATAGACCGCCACCGTCGCAACGTTATGAAGCCGTGATAGATTAAGTCCATCGCAATGAATTACGAATCGCCGCGCATGCCGGCATGAAGCGCCCAAGGAGGCACTATGGAGTACGGATCGTTCCAGACCGAGGAATTCGGCGACCTTCAGCGCCTGGTCGACGGACTGTTTTACGACCGCCACGCCATCGACCGCCTGGATCTGATCGTACAGGCCGAAATCTTGGACCTGGCGCCCGATCTCATGGAAATCGTGAACCTGCTACCGCCCGGCTATTACGACCGCCAGTCACTTTGCGACCAGCTCAACTCCGCCTTGGCCGCCCACGGCTGGGGCGCCATCTACGGCACCGTGGAATAAACCTAGTCATTGGGGCCTGTGGTCAAAAAATAGCAAATATGAGTACTGTTACTTTTTTAGTAACAGCGATTTTGAATTAAAAAGGCCAGTCTTGGCCTTTTGTGTCCGGTTTTGGAAGGATGCATCAGCATTTTTCGTCCAGCCACGCAATCGTTAATGCACAGACAGAATAGATTTGTACATTATTTTTCGCGCCTAAAATGAAACGCCGTTTGTGACAGTACTCACAAACGGCGTTTTTTGGCCACTGGGGTGTCCGGCAGGTGGCAAGTACCACTCAAAACCGCGTTTTACACGCGCTCGAGCAGGCTCTGGCGTCTGTTTCTACGCGCCTACTCGTTCTTGGGCGCGGGGTGCTTGCAGATCACACTCATGTAGATCATGCCAAGTACGGCCGCGGTGACAGAGCCGGCGAGAATAGCGGCCTTGGCAGCCAGAACCTCAAACTGGGCCGTCGGGAAGGCGAGGCCGCTGATGAGAATCGACATGGTAAAGCCGATACCGCCCAGAATGCCCACGCCGGCAATCATATGCCAGTTGACATTGTGCGGCAGCTCGCAGGCCTTGAGCTTGACCAAGGCGAACGTCATGCCAAAGATACCGATCGGCTTACCCAGCAGCATGCCAAAGTACACGCCGAGCGTCACCGGGTCGGTGAGCAGCGTGCTCATGTCCACGCCCACTAGGCGAACCTGTGCGTTGACGAACGCAAAGATCGGCAGGATCACAAAGTTGACCGGCGTGGAGATCAGGCGCTCCATGCGGATGAGCGGCGGGGTCACGCGGTGCATGACGCGCTCGACTTTGGTGGTCGAGACGGTAAAGTCATGCTGGCCCAGGATGTGCGCCTCGTCGTCGTAGCGGTCATCGAGCAGCGGCAAGCACTCGCCCAGCCAATCGGTGAGGCTATCAAGCTTAACACCGCACTTGGCCGGGATGGTGAAGGCCAGGATGACGCCAGCAAGCGTAGCGTGCACGCCGCTCTTGAACATGCAGAACCACAACAGCAGGCCCAGTACCGAATACGGGGCAAGGCGGTAATGCTGCGTCTTGTTGAGCCACACGAGCGCACAGGTCACAAGCGCGGCGGCGCCCAACCAAAACGGATTGGGGCTCTGACCGTAGAAGATGGCGATGGCGGCGATGGAGATGAGGTCGTCGGCGATGGCGAGCGTCGAGAAGAACACGCGCACGCCGTTGGGCACGCGGTTGCCCAAAAGCGACAGCACGCCCAGCGCAAAGGCAATATCGGTTGCCATGGGAATGGCCCAGCCGTTGTGCGCGCCGGCATGGTTAAAGATCAGATAGATGCAGGCGGGAACGACGACGCCGCCCACGGCCGCCAGCATGGGAAGCATAGCCTGGCGCGGGTTCTTGAGCTCGCCAACTGTCATCTCGTACTTAAGCTCAATGCCCACCAACAAAAAGAAGATCGCCATGAGGAAGTCGTTGACGAAAAGCTCAACGGTGAGACCGGCCGCAAGGTTGCCCAGACCCACATACAGCGGGGTCTCCAAAAAGTGATGGATGGCCTCGTAGGCATCGGTGTTGGCGCAAATGACGGCGGCGATGGCGGCGAAGACCATGACGGCGGCGGAAATCGTGCCGTTCTCGGTGATGCGCTCCCAAATGTCGTGGCGCTCAAAACGCTTGCGCTCACGGACGTTGAACAGCTGCTCGGGTGCTGCCATGGGCGGCTCCTTTCACGGGAAAGCTCCCGTCTTAAAAAAGCACGGCCCGCCCAAGTGGCGGCGCCGCGCTCTAACGTATTACGCTTGCATCTAGCCTACCCTGCACGACAAGCGCGCAAGCGTGGCCGAAAAGCGGAACCACAGGTTGAACATTATTTGCTCAACGGCACGGGCACGCCTGTCCAAGAGACGACGCGGCGACGTGCACAAAAAACGACCGGAGCGCGGGGCGTCCGCGATCCGGTCGTGGCGTTTGGTCAACTAAACCTAGCAGGCGGCCATGATGGGGGCAGCGACCTGCTTCTTACGGGAGAGGACGCCCGGCATCCAGACGCCGTCGTGCTCGTCGGCAATGCCCAGGCCCTTCTGAGCAGCCTCGGTCTCGCCCTCGAGCAGGACCTGCGAGCCCTCCTCCATGATGTCGGTGATGCACAGGACGATGCCGTCGGCACCCTTCTCGGCGGCGTAGGCGCGCATGGCCTCGCGAATCTCGTCGATCATGCCAAGCGCACGGCTCTTGTCGACAGTCTCGTACTGGCCGATGAGCAGCTTCTTGCCGGCAGGCTCGAACATCTTGATGTCGTTGCCGACCATCTCGGCTGCGGTGAAGGAGCCGGACGGACGGGTGAGGAAGACCTCCATGCCAAACTTGACCGGGTCGACGCCCACCTGCTCGCCGAGCTTGGCGGCGAGGGCGCGGTCGACATCGGTGGTGGTGGGGCTCTTGAGCATGAGCGTGTCGGTCATCATGGCCGAGAGCAGCAGCTTGGCCTGGACGTCGGAAAGCTCAACGCCGAGCACGCCGGCGAGCTTGGTGACGATGGTGCAGCTGGAGCCCCAGGGCAGGCAGATGTAGTGCAGCGGGCCGGCGGTCTCGAAGTCGCCGATGCGGTGATGATCGACAACGCCAAAGACCGTGGCGTCCTTAAGGCCGGCGACGGACTGGGCAGACTCGTTGTGGTCGGTGAGGACGACGAGCTGACCAGCCTCGACGGACTCGATCACGCGGGGCTCGGCGATGCCAGCGTCGGCGAGCAGCTTGGCGGACTCGGCCGGAAGCTGACCAAGGGCGCAGGCCTCGTAGGTGTTGCCGGCATACTCAACCTGGTTGAGCAGCTGGGACAGGACGACGGCGCTCATGATGGCGTCGTTATCGGGGTTCTGGTGACCAAAGACAAGAACGTTTGCCATGGATATCCTCCACTTGATATGTGTACTTGGACGTAGCTATGGTAGCACGCCGATGCCGAGCCTTCGCAGACGGAAGGGCCACGGCATATTTTGGGGCGCAGGCACGGGGGCCAAGGCTGTCCCTTTTGCACCATGTTGGTGCAATGTAACCTGTCCCCCTTGCACCAGCTATTTACCGGCGGCGCGCAGGGCTACGTAGGCGGCACCGATGATGCCGGCGTCGTTTCCGAGCGAAGCGACCTTAATGGGCGTCTCGCGCGAGGCAGAGAGCGCGTACTGCTTAAAGTGCTCGCGAACCTTGTCGAGATAAACATCGGCCGAGGCAGACGCGCCGCCACCGATCAGGAACATCTCGGGGTCGACCACGTTGGCGATAAGCGCCAGGGCGCGGCCAAGGTAGTCGGCCATGGTGTCGGCTGCGGCCAGCGCAAGCTTGTCGCCCTCGCGGCAGGCCTGGAACACGTCCTTGGAATCGGAGGGGCCGGTGAGCTCAATGGGCTCGACACCCGCCTTCTTGCACTCGGCAAGGTAGTTGCTCACCACGCCGGTGGCGCTGGAATACTGCTCCAGACATCCGTGCTTGCCGCAGCCGCAGACCGCCGTCTCGTGGGGGTTGACGGTGATGTGGCCGATCTCGCCGCCGGCACCGTGTGCGCCGTCGATGACCTTGCCGTTGACGATGACGCCGCCGCCGACGCCGGTACCCAGCGTGACCATGACTGCGCTGCGGCAGCCCTTGGCCGTACCCCTCCAGATCTCACCCAGAGCAGCCACGTTGGCGTCGTTGCCCACCAGCACCTTCATGCCGTCCAGCAGGCCGGACAGCTGGGCCGAGACGTTCCGTTCGCCCCAGCCACCAAGGTTGGCGCAGATGATGGGGACGACGCGGCTGTCCAGCACGGGGCCGGGGACGCCGATGCCGACGCCCTCCACCTGCTCGGAGGTGATCTCCTTCTCGGCCATCTTGGCGTGGATGGCGTCGGCCAGATTCTCGAGGATGTGCTCACC
>USCN01000079.1 GCA_900553165.1 uncultured Collinsella sp. | reverse complement strand
CGGTCGGCCGCGGCGAGCTCCTGTGCCGCAGCGCGCTTGCGCTGGGCGGCGTTGATGTCGTTCATGGAGTTCTCGACCTCGGTCGGCAGTGCGATTTTGGTGATGAGCGTCGACACGAGGGTGAAGCCGTAGGCGGCCATCTGCTCGGAAACGGTAGCGTTGACGTCCTTGGCGATGTCATCCTTCTTGGCAAAGACCTCATCGAGTGTGTAGACGGGAATCGAAGAGCGCAGGGCGTCGGTGATGAAGTCACGCATCTGGTCGACGGGCTCCTGCAGCATGTAGTAGCTCTTGTAGATACCCGAATCTGCCGGGCCAGCACCCATGTCATAGCTCACGTGGTACTGAGCAGAGACCTCGAGGCCGATGGTCACATTATCCTGGGTCTTAACGTCGATACCAAAACCGTTTTTCATGGTGCGCAGACTCACCGTGGCGGCTTTGCGGTCGATCACGGGCACCTTCATGTGGAAGCCCGCGTTGACGATGCGGTTAAACTTGCCCAGACGCTCGATGATCACGGCATGCTGTTGTTCAACGACATAGCAGGCGTTGGGAAGCAGCAGCAACAAAATGATGATGGGAATCAAAAGGCTCGTAAGGGCGGCAATGATACCGGACAACAGCATGGTCTCTCCTCTGATAGGCACACGTTGGCATTAGGATACCCGTCCAAGGAGATTGTGCATAACAAAAAAGCCCCCATTGCTGGGAGCTCTTTCATTTAATGGTGCGGGCGAAAGGACTTGAACCTTCATGGGGTTGCCCCCATACGGACCTGAACCGTACGCGTCTGCCAATTCCGCCACGCCCGCGTGCAGGAATTAGAATAACGGAGCGCCACCGCGAACGCAAGAACTATTTTTGAAAAAGTTTGCAGGCATTTTCCCAAGCGGCTTGCGCGATTGTTTCGGCGTCCTCACCTGTGCGATCGACACGGTCGTTAACCAGCGCGTTTGCCGTAATGGAGATCATTGCGGGCTCGCATTCAAGACCGCGGATGGGCTCCGGAGCCATATACGGGCAATCCGTCTCGAACAAAATTCGATCGAGTGGGGTTGCCGCAAATGCCTCGCGCACGTCGTCGTTGCGCTTAAAGGTGGCCGCGCCACCATAGGCGATATAGCAGCCCAGCTCCACAAAGCGCTCCATCGTGGCGCGGTCCTCGCCAAAGCAGTGCAGTACGCAACCGGCCTGGGGCACGTCGACCTCGCGCAACACGTTGTAGGCGTCCACATGCGAGGTGCGCTCCTCGTCCGTATCCTCATGACGCAGATGCAGCTCTACCGGCACATTGCGGCGTACGGCGACCTCGAGTTGGCGCGCCATACAGTCGATCTGCACGTCGTGGGGCGCCGGCGCGATATCGTCGTCGTAATCCATGTGGTAGTCCAGACCGATCTCGCCGATACCGGCGCACAAAGGGTCATCGAGTGCGGCAACGACCTGTGCGTGAACGTCGTCGGTATAGTCCGGCGCGCCATACGGATGCACGCCGGCAAGATACTTGATCTGCGGGATATCCTGCATCGGCAGAATTTCGCGCACGAGCCAGTCGCTATAGTCCGTCACGCTGCGTTTGTCAGCGATGGGGTCGAACATCGTCACCAACAGGTCGACGCCCGCGGCTTTGGCGCGCACGAGCGTCTCGGGCACTTCTTTGCCCCAAAACGAAAGCAGATGCGCATGCGTGTCGGCAAGCGGTGCCAAGGGCACGGGGCAGGCGACCGTCTTCTTTTTCTTGGTAAACGTCACGCGTGCGGCATTAGGCATCATGGATTAGCTCCCGGGCCAGACGGACAAAGTCGGCAACATCAAGCGTCTCGGCGCGCGTGGTGGGTGCGATACCGCAAGCCTCAAAGGCGGCATCGAGCACGTCCTTGGCAAAGCCGTTGGCGCTCATGGAATTGCGGATGGTCTTGCGACGCTGGGCAAATGCAGCATCAATCACGCGGGCCACAAATTCGCGATCGAGTCCTTCGGGCACCACGCCGTCAACACGGTCGATACGCACGACAGCCGAGTCAACGTGCGGCGCCGGCATAAAGCAACGCGGCGGAACCTCAAAGCGACCCGTAACCTGCGCATACAGGCCCAGCTTTGCCGTGTAGCCACCATAGGTCTTGTTACCCGGCACTGCGGCAATACGATCGGCAACCTCCTTTTGAACCATGACGACGGCGCGCTTGAGTGCAGGCATCGTCTGGAAGAACTGCAGGATGATCGTCGCCGCCACGTTATAGGGCAGGTTCGCGACAAACACCGTCGGCTCACCGCCCGCAGCCTGCTCAATCTGCTCCGGACCCACCTTGAGCGCGTCGCCCATGATAAAGCGGAAGTTGGCGTAGTCGGCGGCGTGGGCATCGAGCACCGGCTCGAGCTCGGGGTCGGCCTCGATCGACGTGACACACGCCGCCTCCTGCAGCAGCGCAAGCGTGAGCGTACCAACGCCCGGGCCAACCTCGAGCACGCGCTCATCGCCCGTGAGCTCGGAAAGCTCGCAGATACGCTCGATCACATGATTGTCGATTAGAAAGTTCTGGCCCAGGCGATGCTTGGTCGCAAGGCCAAACTCCTCCAGCAGCTCCCTGGTGGCCGTGGGGTTTGCCAAAGGCGAAGTTGTCATGGTTGCCTCCTTAGCATGATGGCGGCGTCTTGAAACAAAAGGGCATGGACCGTGGCGGCCATGCCCTTACAGCTAAACAGCAAATTGCCGATATGGCGCTCGCGCGGTCTCTACGCCAGACGCGGGAACAGCGGATCGCCCTTCTCGACGGGCTGACCGCCGGCAAGCAGGCCCCAAGTACAAATGCCCTTGAGGTCGTCGCTCGCGGCCTCGCCCTCACAGGACAGGCGGCGCAGGGCCTCGACAGAAGTCTGGGGCATGAGCGGCATCAGCAGGTGAGCGGCAATGCGGATGGCCTCGAGCAGGTTGTAGATCACAAATGCCAGCTCGTCAGCCTTGGCCTCGTCCTTGGCAAGCGCCCAGGGCTCGGAGTCCTCGATGTAGTGGTTGGCGGCATGGATGAGCTCCATGACCTCATCCTTGGCTCCGCCGTAATCGAGCACGTCCATCTTGGCCATGTAGCGCTCGACCAGGCCATCGGCGATCTTTGCCAGCGGGTTGTCGAACGCATCGAACGACGCGGGCTTGGCGGGCGCGCAACCGTCAAAGTACTTGCCGCTCATGTTGAGCGAACGCGAGATAAGGTTGCCCCAGCTGTTGGCCAGGTCGGCGTTGTAGACCTGCTCCATGCGATCGAAGCTGATGGCACCGTCGGTGCCGGGGACGACGTCGGTCATGAAGTAGTAGCGATAGCCCTCGACGCCCAGCATGTCGATAACGTCCTGCGGAGCGATGGCGTTGCCGCGGCTCTTGGACATCTTCTCGGCCTTGCCGGTCTCGGCATTGCGCACGGTCAGGAAGCCGTGGGCAAAGACGTGCTCGGGCAGGGCCTCGCCGATGGCCATGAGCATGGCGGGCCAAATGACGCAGTGGAAGCGGATGATGTCCTTACCCACGATGTGGAACTGCGCGGGCCAGCGATAGGCCAGCTCGGCACGCGCCTCGTCGGTGTCGACACCGTAGCCGACGGCCGTCATATAGTTGAGCAGCGCATCGAACCACACGTAGGTCACGTGACCCTCGTCAAACGGGACCTGAATGCCCCAGTCAAAGCTCGTACGGCTCACGGAAAGGTCATTAAGGCCGCCCTCGACAAAGCTACGTACCTCGTTCATGCGGAACGCAGGCTCGACAAAGTCGGGGTGCTCGTCGTAAAGCTTGAGCAGCTTATCCTGGAAAGCGGAAAGCTTAAAGAAGTAGGACTCCTCCTGCACGCGCTCAAGCGGACGGTGGCAGTCGGGGCACAGGTGCTGGCCGACGCTGCCGTACTCCTCGTCGCCCTTCTGGACCTGCGTATCGGTAAAGTAGGTCTCGTCAGGCACGCAATACCAGCCGTCGTAGCTGCCCTTATACAGGTAGCCGGACTCCTTCATGCGCTCCCACAGGTACTGCACGGCATGGTGCTGGCGCGGCTCGGTGGTGCGGATGAAGTCATCATTGGAAATCTCGAGCTTGCTCCAAAGCTCCTTGAAGTGCGGAGCCTGGCTATCGGTCCACTCCTGCGGCGTCATGTTGTGCTTGGCTGCGGCCTCGGCGACCTTCTCGCCGTGCTCGTCCATGCCGGTCAGGAACTTGACGTTATAGCCGGCGGAGCGACGATAGCGAGCCTGAACGTCGGCGATGATGGTGGAATAAGCCGTGCCCAGGTGCGGATCGGCGTTGACGTAGTAGATGGGCGTCGTGATAAAGAACGAAGGCTTGCTTTGATCCATGGGGTTTGTCCTCCAGAAAAACGTTGCATACAGGGGATGATTCTAGCGCAAGGGCTGGATATCCTCCATCTATTGCATATCGAGCACCATGGCATAGACATCGCGCTTGCGGCGCGAATACTTCTGAGACAGGCGCTTGGCCACCGCAGAGGCGGGCTCCCCCTCCTCGAGCGCGGCGCGGATATCCTCGCGCAGGGCCTCGTCGGGATCCGCTGCCGCGGCGCCAACCGGCACGATACCGGCCTCCTCATCCTCGCTCGGCGGCGCGATGACCAGCGCAATCTCGCCCTTTACCTCGCCGCGAGCACGCAGCTCCTCGGCAAGCTGAGCAGCGGGCCCGCGCAAGACCTCCTCGTGCAGCTTGGTGAGTTCGCGGCAGACGGCAACCTCACGCTGGGGAAAGACCTCCGCCACGGCCTCGAGCGTCGCCACGATGCGATGTGGAGACTCGTAGAAGATGAGCGCGCCGGGCACCACGGCAAGGCGCTGCAGTCGGCGCACGCGGTCGCCGTGCTTGCGACCCAAAAAGCCTTCGAAGAAGAAATGCTCGCAGGGAATGCCGGACGAAACAAGCGCCGTGACGCAAGCAGAGGGCCCGGGAATAACTTCGACGGGCACATCGGCCTCACGCGCCGCCTCAACTAGCGCCTGGCCGGGATCGGACACGCTCGGCATGCCGGCGTCCGAGGCAAAGGCGAGGGTCTCCCCCGCCAGCAGACGGTCGACTAGGCCGGCGGCGCGGCTGGCGATCACATTCTCGTCGCAACGGACAAGCGGCTTGGAAATGCCCAGGTGCATCAGCAGCTTTGACGTCACACGCGTGTCTTCGCAGCAGATGGCATCGGCGGCGGCAAACGCCTCGCCAACGCGCGGGGACAGGTCGCCCAGGTTGCCGATGGGCGTGCCGACCACATAGAGTTTGCCCGTATGGGCGCTGTTTTGCGTCATATCAACCTATTCAATCATGCCGCGCTCGAGCGTACCGAGCGCCGCGCGGGCGTCCCATGCTGCAATGCGCTTCTCGGTCTTCCACGTTTGGAAGAACCAACCGGCAGCCGGCGCAAACGAAGCCAGCTGATTGGCGATAAACACGCGCTCGTAGGCATTGCGGCCCTCGGGCGTAACCGACGAGTTGGCAAAGATCGCCGCGCCCGACCATTCGCCCACCAGCACGGGGAACCCAGTCGAAATCGCTTCTTTGAGCTCGCGCTTGTTGCGCGAAATCGCCGTCGTCAGCCCGCGGGGGCTCGTGATATCGAGCGCATGCTCGTCACGGTAATGGTACAGGTGAAGGTCCATGTAGACGTTCTTATACTTGGCGTCGCGCATAAAATGCTTCCACTCGCTGGGATGCCCCGACGACGAGAAGACGACGATCTTATCCTCGGGCATATATGAACGGACGAGCTCATAGGCATCGCGATAGAAGTTGCGCAGGTAGTGCGCCGGAATGCCATCCGTCATGGTGAAGAGGCTCTTGCGGACACTCATCTGCGGCGTATCCAGCAGCTCAATGCCCAGCAGGCTCTCGGCCTCGCCGTAGCGATCGGCCAGGCGCTCGAGCACGTCGAGCGCAACATGACGGCCGTTGGTGGACGAATGCCACTCGGCAACAGCCTCTGGCGTGGCGGGCGAATCATTGGAATCGCCCTGGCCACCGGGCACAGTTGCTAGATCAAGCAGCACGCGGATGTCGTACTTGGCAGCCCACTCAATCGCACGGTCAATGTAGTCGACAACCGAGATGTAGGACGCATCGGACTCCTGCGAGCCAAAGGCATACCAGGGCACCGGCAGACGCACGGCATTGAGACCGATCTGCGCCATGCGACGGAAATCGTCCTCGCTCACAAACGTCTCGTAATGACGGCGCATGCGCTCGTTATAGGCGGCGGTGCCCATGGCCTCCTGCA
>USCN01000078.1 GCA_900553165.1 uncultured Collinsella sp. | reverse complement strand
GTGGCCGTGCGTTCGCGCCGAGGTGCCGTTCTTTTCGCTGGGCTGTGAGGACAAGGACATTGCCCGCTACGGTGCATATGCCGAGGGCGCCATCGACGCTTTGGCAACCGACCCGGCCGATCCGTCGCGCGCGCTGGTCATCGACTACAAGACGGGCGGCACACCGGACGAGACGCCGGATCAGCTGCAGGAGAAGCACGCCCTGCAGGCGCGCGTCTACGCTGATGTTCTGCACAAGGCGGGCTTTGAGGCCGTGACCGTCAAGTTCGTCCGCGCGGAGCAGCCGGATCCAACCATCTTCGTCAAACCCGCCGAACCTCAAGTAGTCACCTACAACCTTTAGCCACCTCAGGCTTTATGGTGCTATTTGGTTGGTTTTCGGCCGTAAGGCCCTCAATCGTCCAAATGGCACCGCAACGCATGGGAGAGCCTGGGGCGGTACAATGGCTCGAACGGTTCAAGCGAATAAGGAGCCATCATGCAGCTCACCAAAACGCTTAAGGTGACGCCGGAGGAGCTTTTTGACGCTCTGGCGGGGTCCATCATGCAGGATATCGAGAACGCCACGGGCAAACGTCCTAGCCGCAATAAGCTCAACGGCTATAAGTACGAGAAGCGTCCATACCGCAAAAGGCAAGACCAAGGGCACGGCGATCAAGGTTAAGATCAAGCACTTTGACTACCCGTGCCTCTATGAGGTCTGTTTTCAGTATGCGGCGGGCATCAATACCATGCGCTATGAGGCTGCACCTGCTGGCGATGGTGCTTGCGAGCTCACCTATACCGAGGATTTTCAGGGTGCGGGTGGCAACACGTCTGGCATGCGCGGCAAGCTCGGCCTCTTCTTCTACGAGCGCAAGCTCAAGAGCCGCGCCAACCAGACGATTGATCAAATCGTCAAATACATCGAGGGTGAGCGCCGCGTAAAGGCTAATCCCGCCTTCGCCGATGATACTGCCGAAAACGCTTCGGATGTATTCCATTGATACCCTGTGCAAAAGCTTTACCGCTCTTCACATCAACTGTGAACACTTCAGGCTTCGAGTCAGTAGCGAGCGGCCCGGCAAAATTAGTTGATGGAAGTGCCAAATGAATAAGAATGCCGCTACGCAACTGCACATCTATTCCGCCTTTTTCGTTCTCGCGGGATTTGTTTTAAATCGGGGAGTGTTTCTACTTTTCCTTGCGGATAAAGGAATGTCTGTCACGGAAATCGCGCTTTATCAAGCCCTGTACAACATTGCAACGGTCGTCCTCGAGCTGCCAACAGGGCTGGTAGGCGATTTCTTTGGAAAGAAGTTCTCGATTCAAGTGGGCGTTCTGCTTCTTTTCTTCCATACGGCTGGCATGCTGTTACTCTCAGGCCCCTTTCTCGTCGCGCTTTCCCTTGTTGAGGCACTCGCCTACTCCCTTCAATCGGGATCCGAACAAGCACTTTTATATGAAATTGCCCGAAATGCCGGTCAAGGAGAGCACTTCCTCACCATCAACGCTCGGCTGCTTGCCGCGCAATCAATCGCGACGGGAGTGGCAATCGTACTTGGATCATTCATTGCCCAAGTATCTTGGAGTGCCCTCTACGTATGCGTTTCCGTTTTCTATCTCCTGCAGCTTTTCCTTCTGTATCCCATTGAGAGGATGGAAACGACCCATTCCAAAAACTCTGGGGAGGAAAGGTTTGACGTAGCCAAGATCTTCAGACGCGAAACCTGGTGCATTGGAGAATCCGCTTTTGCGGTATTGCTTCTTCTAGTCGGCACAAGCATGCTCGATGGATTCTATGGGAGTTATTACAACTTGAATCAGTTGGTATTCGACGCATTTGATGCTCCCGTCTCCATAATAGGAATCTTTTTCGGTGCATCCTATGCAGTAAATGCGACGGCCTACATTGCAGCAGATTTCTTCTCATCGCGTTTCGGGAAAAGAAATACCATGCTCGGCTCGATGTTAATCGAGGCCGGTCTTTTCATGATTCTTCCGTGGTTCGCTTCAAATCCGCTGTGTTTGTTTGGCCTTAGCATGGTGCTTTGTTTTCTCCCGGAAGTGGTGTACATCACTTCGGAAAACTTAATCCAAGACGCGATAGCGGATGATCTCCGCGCGACGATCCTTTCCGTCGCGTCTCTGGTAAGGGCCCTCTTTTCTGCAATGTTTTTCTCCATATTTGGATATGTGTTGGGGTTATATCCCATTCAGATAGCGCTCGGTGTTATTGGCGCAATCGCGATAGCAATTACCGCCGTTGTTTCTTTAAAAATGGTAGGAATACATGTCTCCAAGAATTGATATATCGATTGACGAGCTGCCCGAAGCGTCGAGCCTTCTTGATGGACATGACTATTCGTCACAAATCATTCAGCGTATCGCCGGGGTTTCAGTAATACTCGATATATCTGGATGCCCTCATTCCCCTTTTTGAAGGTCCCAAAAAGACTACCGTGTGGGTTTGGCTAGGTTCGGGTGCTGTCCGCGCCGTGGGGTAAAATCGTTCAGTCAGAACACGAACCCGCATCGGAGCTCATCACATGGCATTCGTCCATCTGCACAACCACACCGTCTTTTCCATGCTCGACGGCGCAACCCGTATCCAGGATATGGTCAACCGCGCCGTTGAGCTGGGCATGCCCGCCGTCGCCATTACCGACCACGGCTACATGTATGGCGTGCCCGATCTGGCGCTGGCCTGTGACGCCGTTAACCACAACACGCCCGAGTACAAAACCTGGAGCCACGACAAGGCCTTCTTGGAAAAGGACCGTCGCGACGAGCTGGTGGAGCCCGATCCCGAGGCAAACCCGCGCGAGCATGCCCAGTATGTGAAGGACATGGCCATGTGGGACGAGAAGGGCAACATCGACGAGCTCAAGCCGCCTCTGGTCATCAAGCCCATCTTTGGCTGCGAGGTTTACTTTACGCCGGACGAGACGCTCGCCCGCGACCATAAGCCCGAGCTTTATCACATGATCCTTCTGGCCAAGGACCAGGAGGGCTACGTCAACCTGATGCAGACGGTTTCCGAGGCCGCCGTGCAGGGCTTTTACTACAAGCCCCGCGTGACGCTCGACAACCTGCGCCGCCATGCCAAGGGCATGATCTGCACGAGCGCCTGCATCGCGGGCATCATTCCCAAATACATCGACCGCGGTGACATGGAGGGCGCCATCAAGTGGGCCGAGACCTTCCGCGATACCTTCGAACCCGGCGACTTTTATATCGAGATCCAGGAACACGGCATCACCACCGACAACGGCCTGACCGACGAGCAGATGGACCGCACGCTCATCGATATCGCCAAGCAGGTGGGCGTCAAAGTCATTGCCACCAACGACTTCCACTACCTGCGCCGCGAGGACGCGCCGGTGCAGGACGTCATCATGTGCATTGGCATGAACGCCAAGGTCGACGACCCCAACCGCATGCGCATGACCGGCTCGGAGTTTTATATGAAGACCGAGGAGGAGATGCGGGCGATGTTCCCGTATTGCCCCGAGGCCTGCGACAACACGCTCGAGATCGCCGACAAGTGCTACGTAGAGCTGGACTGGGACTCCATTATCCTGCCGCGCTTCCCGCTGCTCGACCCCGGCGAGACACACGAGAGCCAGTTCCGCCGCGAGTGCGAGAAGGGCCTGCGCCAGCACTATGGTGACGACTGGGCCACGCGCGAGATCGGTGGCGTCAACATCAAAGAGCGCTTTGAGTACGAATACAAGGTCATTTGCGACAAGGGCTTTGCCGCCTACTTCCTCATCGTCGCCGAGTACGTGCAATGGGCCAAGGACAACGGCATCGGCGTCGGCCCCGGCCGTGGCTCGGCCGCCGGCGCTATCGTCGCCTACGCCATGAACATCACCGCGTTCGACCCGCTCGAGAACGGCCTGATGTTCGAGAGGTTCCTGTCCCCGCAGCGTACCGAGATGCCCGATATCGATATGGACTTCGACGATGAGCGGCGCCTCGAGGTCGTGGAGCACGTTCGCCAGCTCTACGGCCCCGAGAAGGTCACCCACGTCATCACCTACTCGACCATTAAGGCCAAGCAGGCCATCAACGATGCCGCGCGCGTTCTGGACTACCCGGTCTACATGGGCCAGCGCCTGTCCAAGATGGTCTCGAGCGACCCCAAGGTCAAGCTCAAGCAGGTACTCGAAAAACAACCCGGCAAAGAGGATCTGTTTAACCCCGACTTTGCCGAGGCCTATAAAAAGGACGACGACGCCCGCCGCATCATCGACACGGCGCTCTCGATTGAGGGCCTCACCCGTGGCGAGGGCGTGCACGCGTGCGCCGTTCTGATCTGCCGCGACCCCGTCAACGAACATGTGCCCACCAAGCTCGACACCAAGGGCGGCGTCGAGATTACCCAGTACGAGGGCCATACCGTTGCCGACATGGGCCTGCTCAAGATGGACTTCTTGGGCCTGCGCACGCTGACGGTTATCTCCAAGGCCAAGGCAAACATCAAAAAGAACTTCGGTATCGACATCAAAGAGGAAGAGATCCCCTTTGACGATCCCGAGATCTTTAAGCTCATGGGCTCCGGTCACACTGCCGGCGTCTTCCAGGTCGAGTCCGCCGGCATGACGGCCACGATCAAGAACATGAAGCCCACCGAGTACAAGCACGTCGTAGCATTGATCGCCCTGTACCGCCCGGGCCCGCTGGGCGCCGGCATGGTCTCGTCCTACATCAACCGTATGAACGGCAAGGAGCCGGCCGTCTCCTACGACGACCGCCTGGACGACATCCTGGGCGAAACCTACGGCACCATGGTCTACCAGGAGCAGGTTATGCTCATCTCCGTCGAGATGTGCGGCTTCTCCAAGGGCGAATCGGACTCGCGTATCCGTAAACCCGTGGCTAAGAAAAAGATCAAGCTGCTCACGTCGACGGTGCTGCACTGGGAGGATGGCTCGGACGAGACCACCTACGACCACTGGATGAACGGCGCTATCAAGAACAACTACACGCGCGAGGTCGCCCAGAAGATTTGGGACGATGTTCTCGAGTTCGCATCTTACGCCTTTAACAAGTCGCACTCCGCCGGCTACGCCATCCTGGTTATGCAGACGGCGTGGCTCAAGGCGCACTATCCGCACGAGTACATGGCGGCCGTTCTGACGTCCTACACGGGCAAGACCGACAAGATCGTGCACTACGTCTCGGCATGCCGTCACGACGGCATCCCCGTGCTGTCGCCAGATGTCAACGAGTCGGGTACCGAGTTCACGGCTACCAAGGAGGGCGTGCGCTTTGGTCTGGCCGGCATCCGCGGCGTGGGCACCGGTGTGGCACAGGCGATTATCGCCGAGCGCGAGGCGGGCGGCCCGTTTAAGACGCTGCACGACTTTGTCGAGCGCGTGGACTCGAGCCAGGCCAACCGTCGCGTAATCGAATCGCTGATCAAGGCAGGCGCCTTCGACTCCACGGGGTATCCGCGTCGTCAGATGATGCACTTTGTGGACAAGAACAACCCCGAGAACATCATCGATGCCGCGGTAAAGCGCCAGAAGGATCGCGCGAGCGGGCAGACGTCGTTCTTCGATATGTTTGGCGACGTTGAGGGCTCGGGCTTCGAGGTCAGCGTGCCCGATCCGGACGGCCAGGAATGGGACCGACACCTCAAGCTGAGCCAGGAGAAAGAGGTTCTGGGCATCTATGTCTCGGACCACCCGCTGCGCCCGTTTGAGTATGCACTAGCCAAGGCGCGCGACTTCTCGTTCTCGCAGATCGATACCGGCTACGAAGTTCAGAATCCTACGGGCGGCACCATCAACCAGGAAATTCCCGAGGGCAAGGCGCTGTGGTGGGCCGGCATGGTCTCGAGCGTGTCCAAGCGCGTGACCAAAAACGGTGACCCCATGGGCATCGTGCAGCTCGAGGACATGGAAGGCGAGGCCACCGTCGTCGTGTTCCCCAAGACCTATAAAGAGGCCGAGGGGTACCTGTACGGCGAGGTCGATCCCGAGACCGGCGCGCAGCTGTCCGATGCCTTTGTGCGCATTAAGGGCAAGCTCGAGCGCTCGGACCGCGGCGACCAGATCATCGCGCAGGAGATCGTGCCGCTCGAGCTCAACGAGGAGAACAACAAGCCCAAGGTGTTTGAGGTCATGGTGCCCAACAGCCGCTTTAGCCAGGGCAATATGGCGCGCCTGGCCACGGTGCTCACCGCTAACCCGGGCGGCGACCGTGTGGAGATCTTTATCGAGCAGGTGGACGGGCGCGTGCTGCGTGCCGAGGTACCTGCCAAGGTCAACGCGCGTTCGATTCCGCTGCTGGCCGAGGCCAAGGCCATTGTGGGTAACCAGGGCCGCGTGACGGTGATCTAAGCTACCCCGGGTGAGATTGGAGGAAGGG
>USCN01000077.1 GCA_900553165.1 uncultured Collinsella sp. | reverse complement strand
GGTACCCTCGGGCAGCTCGTCGCCGGCAAAGCGGGGACGATAGTGGTCGCGAATGGCGTGGGCGACTTCGTCGTTCTCCCCCATCGCGGTCGCGTAGTAACCACCCATCACGCCCTGTTGGCTCGTGAACTCGACGACGGCGTTGGACACCAGGTCGGCCTTGCACAGGTGAGCGGCGCGAGCGGCGTCGGCGGCCAGGTGGGCGCCCAGATGGGCTTCGCGGGCGATGGCGAGCGCGAGCTGCTCAACACGCTCGGACTTGGCGAGCACGCTGCCGAGCTTCTCCTGGAAGGCGACCTTGGCCAGACGCTCGCGGAACTCGTCGAGGGAGATCTTCAGGTCCTCCTCGTAGAAGAACTTGGCGTCGTCCAGGCGGGCGCGCACGACGCGCTCGTTGCCGTCGATCACACGCTCGGCGTTCTCGGGCTTGCTGTTGGAAACGACCACGAACTCACGCGTGAGCTTGCCCTCGCCGTCATAGATCGGGAAGTAGCGCTGGTTGGTGAGCATGGACTCGCAGATAATCTCGTGCGGGACCTTGAGGAACTCCTCGTCGAAGGTACCGACGAGCACCGTCGGCCACTCGCAGAGGTTGATGACCTCCTCAAAGACCTTCTTGGGCGTATCAACATGGCAGCCGGGGCGAACAGCCTCGACCTCGGCGATGCCGGCAAGGATGGCCTCACGACGACGCTCGGCAGAAAGCACGCCGGCGTCCTCGAGCACCTGCTCGTAGACGGCGGGGCTGGCGACAACATGGTCGCCGGCGCCCAAGACGCGATGACCGCGCGTGGTGTTGCCGCTCGTCACGTCAGCAAAGGTGACGGGCACGACGTCCTCGCCCAAAAGGCAGCAGATCCAGCGGACCGGACGCACGAACGTCGCGTGCTCGTGGCCCCAGCGCTGGGAGCGGTAGTTGGGCCACTGCAGGCCGGCGATGGTCTTCTCGCACAGGGCCGTCAGGATCGGAGTAGCCGGAGCGGAAGGAATGTTCTTCTCGGCAAAGACGTACTCACGACCGTCGGTGTCCTCGCGACGGACCAGATCCTCGGCAGCCACACCGAACTTACGGGCGAAGCCCTGGGCGGCCTTGGTGGTGTTACCGTCCGCGTCGAAGGCAATGTTGGCCGCGGGGCCACGCTTGACCTCGTGAACCTCATCGGTCGCGGTGGCGACGTCGGCCACGAGTGCAGCCAAACGACGCGGACTCGAGATCACGCGGACCTCGCCGTGGGCCAGACCGGCCTCGTCGAGACCCTTGGCGATCATGGTGCCAAGCTGCTTGACGGCATTGTTCAGCGGTGCGGAGGGCATTTCCTCCGTACCGATCTCAAACAGGAAATCCTTAGCGTCTGCCATGGCTTACGCCACCTCGCCTTCCTGGTTGGCATTCTCGTTGACTCCGGCGACCTCGGCCATATAGGCCTCGCAGCACGCCTTGGCGACGGCGCGGACGCGCAGGATGTAGTTGGCACGCTCGACCGCAGACAGGGCGCCGCGGGCATCAAGCAGGTTGAAGGCATGGCTGCACTTCATGACGCAGTCGTACGCCGGCAGCGGCAGTTTGCGCTCCAGGCAGGAGTGGCACTCGGCCTCGTAGTCGTCAAACTTCTGACGCATCATCTCGACGTTGGCGACCTCAAAGTTATAGGCACTGAACTCGCGCTCGTTCTCCAGGAACACGTCACCATAGGTCATGGGCGTGCCGTCGGGCAGATAGCTCCACACCAGGTCGTAGACGGAGTTGACACCCTGGGCGTACATGGCGATACGCTCCAGGCCATAGGTGATCTCGACGGGCACGGGATCGACCTCGATGCCGCCCACCTGCTGGAAGTACGTAAACTGCGTGACCTCCATGCCGTTGAGCCAGACCTCCCAGCCAAGGCCCCAGGCGCCCAGGGTCGGGCTCTCCCAGTCGTCCTCGACAAAACGGACGTCATGGTCGTTGGGGTCCAGACCGATAGCGGCAAGAGACCCCAGGTAGAGCTCCTGGGCGTTGACCGGCGAGGGCTTGATGAGCACCTGGAACTGATAGTAGTGCTGCATGCGGTTGGGGTTCTCGCCGTAGCGGCCGTCGGCGGGACGGCGGCAGGGCTGCGCATAGCAGGTGCGCCACTCGGCGGGACCGAGCGAGCGCAGCGTGGTCGCGGTATGGAAGGTACCGGCACCGACCTCGGAGTCATAGGGCTGCATAATGACGCAGCCCTGCTCGCCCCAGTACTGCTGGAGGCGCAGGATGATGTCTTGGAAGGAAAGCGATGAAGCGTTCATGCCTCTAATATCCCCTCGTCGAAACGATTACACGGTTAGGTACTGTACTATAGCGGTTTTTAGTCGATAGCGCCGATACGGTTGAGCGGCCAGTAGCGCACAAGCGCCACGGCGACCAAGTCGGAGCGGTCGACCGGGCCAAAATAGCGGGAGTCAGCAGAGTTCTCGCGGTTGTCGCCCATCACCCACACGCACCCGTCGGGAACGGTGTAGGGATAGCTCACCTGAGCGCCAGGGGCCTGGACCGAAAGCGGCCAGCTCATGCCGGTCGTATAGTCCTCATCGAGCGCCTGGCCGTCGACGACGACCTTGCCGTCCTGAAGGTCGACCGTCTGGCCGGCCGTGGCAATAACTCGCTTGACGAGAACATCGTGCTCGGAGGTGCCATCGGGGTTGTGGAATACCACAATATCGCCCTGTTTAACGGGCTGACCGAGCTCGAGGCTCACCTTTTGCGCCAGGATCTGATCGCCAATCTCGATCGTGGACTCCATGGAGCCGGTAGGCACCACAAAGGGTTCAACCACAAATGAGCGAACCAAAAAGGTGGCGACCAGTGCAATCGCGACGACCACGATCCACTCAAAGGCACCCTTTAGCACGGAATGCTGCGATGGAACCATTCTCACTCCTCGCTCTGTGAATACGACGCGTCCAGAATCTCTTGCGCGAATGCGCGCTCCTCGGGCGTAAGGCGCGCCGTCTCGATCAGGTCGGGACGCCAGCGGCAGGTTCGCTCGATGGCATTCTTGCGGCGCCAGGCATCAACCTTGGCATGATCGCCGCTCACGAGCACCGGAGGCACACCCTCGCCATTGAACTCGGCGGGACGGGTGTACTGCGCGTACTCGAGCAGGCCACCGTCCTCGGCGGTCGAGAATGACTCATCGACGTTGCTCATCTCGTCACCAAGGGCGCCGGGAATCAGACGCACGACGGCGTCGGCAACGACCATGGCGGGAAGCTCGCCGCCCGTGAGCACGTAATCGCCGATCGACAGGCGCTCATCGGCATACGCGTATGCGCGCTCGTCGACGCCCTCGTAGCGACTGCACACAAACAGCAGGCGCTCGCTTTTGAGCAGGCGCTCGGCCACATGCTGCGTAAAAGGCTCGCCACAGGGGGTAAAGAACACCACCGTGGGCTTGGGACCCTCTGCGCTAATGGCCTCGATGGCCTCGGCGATAGGCTCGACCTTCATGAGCATGCCCTGCCCGCCGCCATACGGCTCGTCATCGACGGTGCGATGGCGGTCGTGCGTCCAGTCGCGCAGGTTATACGCCTTAAAATCAAAAAGGCCGGCCTTGCGGGCGCGGCCCAAAATCGATGTGGACATGACGGGCTCAAACATCTCGGGAAAGACCGAAAGGGTCTCAATCAGCATGTTGTCCTCCCTACTTGTCCATATCGATCAGGCCGTCCATAACGTGGACGGAAATTGTTCCTGTGTCGGGAAGATCGAGCACAACCTGCTCGATCACGGGAATCAGTACCTCGCCGTACCGATCACCCTCGACAACCCAAACATCGTTAGCGGGCGTCGACACGATCTCGACGATCGTGCCGAGCGAATCGAAGCGCTCGTCGGCCACCTCGCGACCCATCAGGTCGGTATAGGCGGCGTCGAGTGAATCGAGCTCAAAATCGTCACGATTTGCCAACACATAGCATCCCGTGATGCCCTCGGCGGCCGTCAAGTCGTCAATGCCCTCAAACGAGACCAGATCGCCATCGCCCGTATCGGTGACGGACACGACCGTGCAAAAGCGGTCGCGCTTGAGCGCCGGCGGCGTCAGGGCGACGCGCATACCCGGCTCTAATACAGAAGGAAGCCCCCGCAGCGGCTGCGCGAGGACCTCCCCCTTCCTTCCGTGCGGCTTGACCACACGGGCGATGTTTTTGTACTGGGACCTCAAGGTCCTAGCCCAGAACCTCTACCTCGACAGCAGTGTCGAGGCGAGCGGCCAGTGCACGGGCGAGCGTGCGAATGGCCTTGATGGTACGGCCACGACGGCCGATAACCTTAGCGACGTCATCCTCGGCGACAGAAACCTCGATCGTAGAGGCGTCGTCACCATCGATGACCTCAAGGCTCACGGAATCCGGGTCGTCGACGATCTGAACAACGAGATATTCGACGAGATCGGCGATGCGATCTGAGAGCATTGCCTCACCCTCGAGCTGTGCAGCGTCAACCTCAGGCACGATTTACTCCTCGGCGCCCTCAGCGGCAGCCTTAGCGGCCTCGGCCTCTTTGGCGAGCTGCTTCTTGGACTTCTTGACGACGGTCTCGGTCTTCTCGCCCTCGTTGGCGGCCTTGACCAGAGCGGCGACGGCGTCGGTGAGCTGAGCGCCCTTGGACTGCCAGTCGGCGATCTTCTCGAGGTCGAGGTTGATGGTCTTGGGGGCGGTCATCGGGTTGTAGCGGCCAACCTCCTCGATGATACGACCGTCACGCGGGGCGCGGGAATCGGCGACGACGACACGGTAGTACGGACGCTTCTTAGCGCCGTGACGAGCAAGGCGAATCTTGACTGCCAAAGGAAACTCCTCCAACCAAGCAGCTTTAGGCTGCAACTACAAACAAACAGTTGAACATAATACGCCATCGACGCGGGCAGGTGAAGTCCGTGAGACCAACTTCTTCGGTGTAGTCGAGGGCAAATTCATATCTTAGACAAGAATTCGGGATTTGCAAGCACATACACGCACCCCACATGAGCTGCGCGGTATACTCATGACATGGAAAGACGCGAACATACATACGGTTATGAGGATGCCATGGGCGTCACGCCGCCCCCCTGGACGGGTCCGGCGGTGGGCCTCATGGACCTCGATGCGTTTTTTGCGAGCGTGGAGATGCTCGACCACCCCGAGTGGCGCGGAAAGCCGCTCATCGTGGGCGGAGACGCCGATTCGCGTGGCGTCGTGTCCACGTGTTCGTATGAGGCGCGTCGCTTTGGCGTGCACTCTGCCATGGCCTCGGCCGAGGCGCGGCGCTTGTGCCCGCAAGCCATTTGGACGCACGGGCACTTTGATCGCTACCGCGAGGTGAGCGCGCAGGTCATGGCGATTCTTGCCGAGGAGACGCCGCGCGTAGAGCGCGTATCCATCGACGAAGCCTTTATCGATATCACACCGGGTCGCTTTGCGCCCGAGGACCCGCTACTGGTTGCGCGGCGTATAAGCGACCGCGTGGCAGCGCTGGGAGTGACCTGCTCCATTGGCGTGGGCTGCAACAAGACGGTCGCAAAGATCGCAAGCGAGCGGGATAAGCCGTTTGGGCTGACCATCGTGCGCCCCGGAACCGAGCAGCGCTTTTTGGCCGCGCTGCCGGTATCTGCCATGAGCGGCATCGGGCGCTCGGCCGAGGAGCGACTGCGCCGCATGCGCATCTACACCCTCGGCGAGCTATCACGTGCACCGGAATCCACCTTGGCCTCTATTTTTGGCGTCAACGGCGAACGCATGCGCCAGCGTGCGCTGGGACTCGAAATCTCCGAAGTCACGAGTCTCGATGAAGAGCGTGAGGTTAAATCGGTGAGCAATGAGCGCACCTTTGCGAAAGATTTGACTGAGCGCGGGGACATCGAAGCGGCGATTGCGCTGTTGGGCGAGTCAGTGGGACGCCGCCTGCGCCGTCAGGGACTGACGGGCAAGCTCAAGTATTCGTATGGAAGCGGTCGCTCGGCACAGCGCCGGCTGCCTCATCCGACCGACGACGAGAACATCTTTGTGGCGGTTGCGCTCGAACTGCTCGACAACATCTGGCAGGAAGGCATGCATGTTCGCTTAGCGGGCATCGGCATGAGCGACTTCGACCACCAAGGCGGCATCCAGACCGACCTGTTCTGCGAAGTCGACGACCGCGGAGCCCAATCAAGCGACCGTCGCGACCTCTCGGTCGCTATCGACGCCGTCCGAGACAAGTTCGGCGACACCGCCCTATCTTTCGGCCGCCAATCCCGCTTCAACGATTAACCGCCTTTAGGCAAAAAGAAAGCCGGGCAGGTGCGGAAAACCGCAACTGCCCGGCGAAATGCGCGAAGCTAGCTAAAAAGCCCCGTATCAAATGAGCTACTAGAGGAGATTGAGGGGGAGCTGGGGGGCGTCACCCCAGAGCTTTTCTAGGCGGTAGAAGTCGCGGGCTTCGGGAGTGAAGACGTGAACGACGACCGAGCCGTAGTCCATGAGCA
>USCN01000076.1 GCA_900553165.1 uncultured Collinsella sp. | reverse complement strand
GCTTCCAGGCCCTGATCAAGCTCGGCCTGGTGCCCTACGGTGACATCGTCGACGCCACGCCGGATGCACCCACGCTGACGTTCAACACCATCGGTCGCCATCAGAGCCGCCTGGTGCGCACCCGCATCTCGTCCAACCTGTCCCCGTGGCTGTCGCAGTGCAGCCTCGACGACCCCTACACCGTCGCCATCAGCCACGGCGAGGGCCGCTTTGTCGCCAACGACGAGGTGCTCGCCCAGCTGATCGCCAACGGCCAGGTCGCCACTCAGTACGTGGACGCCGCGGGGCAGCCTTCCATGGATTTGGCGGTGAACCCCAACGGGTCGGTGCTCGCCATCGAGGGCATCACGAGCCCCGACGGCCGCGTCTTGGGCAAGATGGGTCATGCCGAGCGCCGCGGCGACAACCTGTACCGCAACGTGCCCGAGCATGTCCCCGGCGATAAGTTCATGCCGATCTTTGAGAGCGGCGTGGCCTACTTCGCTTAAAGCTATCCCATCGGGTACAATCCCCTCGGGTAACAACACCCGCCACCGGCACGCCCGGTGGCGGGTTCTTTTTTGCTTCGCGCATACAGGAAGGACATCATGGAAAGCCGCAAGCCGTATCTCGCCACCCTGCCCGGGCTCATCCTGGGCTGCCTCGTCTGCTGCGCGCTCTGGGGGTCGGCTTTTCCCTGCATCAAGATCGGCTACGGCCTCTTTGGCATTCCCGCGCACGACAGCGCCTCGCAGCTGCTCTTCGCGGGTCTGCGCTTCACCCTTGCCGGCATGCTGGTCATTGTCGGCATGAGCGTGGCCCAGCGCCGCCCGCTCGTTCCGCAAGCGCGCGATATCAAGTCTATCCTCACGTTGTCGCTCTTCCAGACTATCGGGCAGTACTTCTTTTTCTACCTGGGACTCTCGCGCGCCAGCGCCATGTCGAGCTCCATCATCGAGGCCAGCGCCAACTTCTTGGCCATCCTCTTTGCCGCCCTGGCGTTTCACACCGAAAAGCTCGATGCGGCCAAGGTGCTCGGCTGCGTACTGGGCTTTGCCGGCGTCGCGCTCGTCAACCTTTCGGGCGCGGACGGTACCTTTGGCTTTACGCTCGACGGCGAGGGCTTTATCCTGGCCTCCACCGTCGCGGGTGCCCTTTCGACCTGCCTGATCGGCATCTTCTCGCGCGAGCACGACGGCGTCTTGCTTGCCGGGTGGCAGTTCTTGGTCGGCGGCCTGGTCCTCACCGCCATCGGCTTTTTGATGGGCGGCACGCTCTCCCCCACAGCGATTGCCCCCGCCATCGCGCTCATCATCTACATGGCGCTTATCTCCGCGGTCGCGTACTCGCTGTGGTCGCGCCTGCTTGCCGTCAACCCCGTAAGCCGCGTTTCGGTCTTTGGCTTTATGAACCCAGTCTTTGGCGTGCTGCTGAGCGCGCTGCTGCTCGGCGAGGGCGCTGGCACGAGCCCCGTTACCGTCATCGTTGCCCTGCTGTTGGTCTGCGGCGGCATCATCATCGTCAACAAACCCAAAAAGGCCTAGCGAGCTCACTTTTTTGAGAGGTTGTTCGCACACTTTAGCTTATTGGAGTACATCGGTGAGCTGAGGGCCGCCACGCACGCAAGCGTGCGCCCCTTTTTCTAGCGTATCTGAACGCCGGCTTTCTTTTTCTCGGCCTTGACGCGGTAGAGCTCCGCATCGGCAGCGCGAAGTAAGTCTTGCCAGGTATCAACACTATCGCCGACCCGCGCGTAACCAATGGACATCCGCAATGCATACGGCACCTCGGCACGAGCGAGCTCGTCGTTAATCGCCGAACACAGGTCCATGATGTCCTGCTCCGCCGCTGCCTTTTGAAGCACCACGAACTCATCGCCGCCATAACGTGCGATAAAGCCACCAGACGCTGAGCAGACCTCTTTGAGCGTAGCAGATACGACCTGGAGGGCATGGTCGCCCTCCACATGTCCATAGCGATCGTTAATCTGCTTAAAGCCGTCAGCGTCCATCATGAGCAGATACACATCTTCGGCCTGATCCATATTCGAGAAGAGCGACAGCATATAGGTCTCAAAGCGGTTGCGATTGTTGAGACCGGTCAACGGGTCGGTCGAGATCATCTGCTCCTGGCAAACAATGTAGAGCTGCAACATACTTAACATGATGCCGACACTAAGGCAAGGACCCGAATAAAAGACCTGAAAGACACCAGCTACCAGGGCCGGAATGGCAAAAAATGCCAAGGTTTGATAGATGGCCTTCTTTTGTAGGCTCTCGACCTTGCAAGATTGTATAAACGCATGCAGGGACGTATATATAACGTAGCAGTAGCTGACGATGGGCTGGATCATATAGACAAAACCACGACGATACGCGCCCTGCGCATCGATATAGAACAGGGCATGCGTCCAGTAGCTCGAAAACGCCAGTACGACTACCAGCGCCGCAGGCAGCGTTACAAGCGCCACTCTAGAGCGCGCGGTCAAAAGGCGAGAACCCTGCACCGTCTCGGAATAGATAAACCAAATAAGGCACGCGGCGGCAAAGAGCGAAAACGAAACCGCGTTGGAAATCCAGTTGGCAGCAATGCCCAGCGTGCCGCCCACACCGTCCGAAAGCGTCCAGATTATATCGAATAACATGTACGCGGCAGAGGTGTAGCCGAGCGTACTAAACAATAACTGCTGGGTACTCGAGAACAAGGAGTGGCGACTTCGCGCGGCAAGCCCGATAAGAACAATCATGCATAGCAGGAATATCTCGATCTTGAGTGCCTTAACCACTAGACGCCATCCCTTCAATATCCAAGTGGTCAGAATCGCCCGATTCGTGCCTGGGCAATAAACACCCCTACTCCGCAGGGGTATAGGGAATAATAGCAGAGCGCCCGAACGTCACTGCAAGACAGCTCTCGTTCGGGCGCCCATACGGCGCGAATTGCACACGCCGGCTTGATTGACTCGCGTCGACGATTACTCGCCGTCGATGTCGGTCGCGACGGCCTCCTCAATAGCCTCGACGCCTTCGACCGACAGATCCTCTTCGCCGTGGCAGAACTTCTTATCGACCCAGCCGGTCAGAATCGGGGCCATGATGGCCGTGATGATGACGGCGGTGGCGATCTGCGCATACGCGGTGGGCGCAAGCTCGGCATAGCGCGGCGCGACCTCAGCAAGAGCAACCGGCGTGGTCATAGCCGTGCCGGCGATGGTGGAGCAAGCAACGGCGGCCTTGCCGTTGCCGCCGCACAAGCGCTCGAAGGCAAAGGTGATGGGGCCAACGATAAAGAGGGTGATGAGGCCCAACAGAATGCCGGAAATACCGCCGGTGATAAAGCTCGACAGGCTCATGGACGCACCGAGCTGAAATCCGATGACGGCAATCGCGGGATTGGCACCGGGAACCAGCAGGTTCTTGATAAACGGGAACAGGTTGCCCAGAACCATGCCAATAACGAGTGGCAAGATGGAGCCGATAATGGTGCCAATGGGAATGTTGGCGAGGCCGGAAACACCGAGGATGATCATCGTGACGGCGGGGCCAGCCGTAAAGAACAGGATACCGACGGCGCCCTGCTCGGACTCATCGCCGAACTCGCCCATGATGCCCGTATAGAGCGCCATGTTGCAAAACGTGATGCCGCCGATGATAGACACGGAGCTCAGACCCAGGAAGTTGTCGTTAAAGAAATATGCCACGCCCAGGCCGAGAGCCGCTGCGACGACCAGCTTGGGGATCAGCACGACGATACCGGTCTTGATGGCACCCGGCGTGGACTTAAAGCTGATGCCGGCGCCCACAAACAGCAGGATCGCGGCGACAATGGTATTGGAGCCACCGCGGCAGGCAGCCGTAAAGAATCCGCCGATCTCAAAAACCTGCGGGCAGAAGGTGTTGAGCAAAAGACCGACGATCATCGGATAAATCATGATGTCGCCCGGGATGCGCGGGACCTTGAATTTCTTTTGCTCGTTGGTGGTTGCTTCCTGTGCCATGAAACCCCCATTTCCGCTGACGGGATACAAAAGCCCACGTCACGCTTTGCTACAGTAAAGTTTGACCATGGTACCAGAAGAAATAGACCAGCTCGGTGAAAAACTCGACAAGTTGGGATGGAACGAGATTCGGCGCCCGCGACGCCACCCCTATATAAGGCTCAAGACGATATAGAGTACGATGCCCGAGACGCAGCACCACAGCATCGATTTTGTCTTGACCGCCACGACCACGACGCCGGCGGCCGCCATCCAGGCCAGAGCCCCGCGTCGAACGCGCCGGGACTCACCAAGTCGTTGGCGACCAGCGCGGCAAAGGCAGCGGGCGGGATATAGCCCAGGGCCTCGGTAATACGGGGCGACAGGGTCCGCCCGCGCAAGGCGAACGCCGGCGCGATGCGAAAGAACGCGATAGCAGCCCACGACGACAGCCACAGAACCAAGAACTCGTTAACGGGCATCGCGGGCACCTCTTCCGTCAAATACAGCATCGCACGCCAGCGCAATGGCAATGCCGACCACGACGCTTGCCGGCACGGTAATATTCATGAGGCCCAAGAACTTGCATACGGCGACGGACACCGCGCCCGAAACCGCCGCGACAACGTTGCCGCGCGACAACCGCTGCGAAAAGAGTAGACAGATAAAGAGCGACGTGCAGACGAAACTCGCAATAGCGGTGGGAACATCGACAACGGCGCCGACGATGGCGCCCGTCGTACACGATACGCCCCATGTTGCGATAAGGATCACGTTGAGCACAAAGGACTCGCGCGGGCCCCAATCCTCCCCTTCAACCAACTTGGCAAGCGAGATGCCATATGCCTCCTCGGTAAGTGTCGCGGCAACAGCCAGCGTCTGACGCTTCGAGGCGCCCGCCAGATGGGGTGCGATCGATGCCGAGTAAAGCGCAAAGCGCGAGGAGATGGCGGCGACGCTCGCGACGATCGATGCTGCAGGCACGCCCGCCAGCCACAGGTTGCAGATCATAAACTGGCCGCTGCCCGTCACAAACGTGCTGCTCAGAGCAAAGACCATCCAGGGCTCCATTCCCGTCTGCCCCATGATCATTCCGCACGGCGCGCCTATTGCAACATAGGTAAGCATCACTGGCCAGACGATTTTAAAGATCCTAAGGACCATGCCACTCCCATTCTGGTAAGTCGTCTGCAGCGCGCCTTGCAACGCAGCAGAAATATCAACCGGTGGCAATAAAGTTCACCTACAATTGCCACCGGATCGAAAGACACAACTTTTTAGGAAGTCATTATGACAGTTATCGATCGAGACCGGGCGCGCGCGGCCTTCAAAAGCTACACCGATGCCTACGACGCCACCAACCCACGCATCGCGCTCAAAATCGAGCATACGTACCACGTGGCCGAGGCATGCGATGCCGTAGCGCGCGAGCAGGGCTGGTCGTCAGAAGATATTGACCTGGCATGGCTTTGCGGCCTGCTACACGATATGGGCCGCTTTGAGCAGTTGCGGCGCTGGGACACCTTTAAGGACGCCGAGAGCATGAGCCATGCAGCGCTGGGCATCGAGGTCCTCTTTGGCGAGAATCCCGCCGATGCACCCGCCGTAACGAGCATCCGCGACTTTATCGATGACCCGGCAGAGGACGAACTGATCCGCGCGAGCATCGCCCACCACAGTGATTTTCGCCTGCCCACGGAACTCGACACCCGTACACGGAGCTTCTGCGAGATCGTGCGCGATGGCGACAAGATTGACATTATGCGCACCATCGCCGACAGCACCGTCGACACCATCCTCAAGGTGGATGAGGACACGTTTCTCGCCAGCCACTTCTCGACACCGGCGCTTACCGCCTTTGACGAGCATCGCTGCGTCGCGCGTGACGAGCGCAACGAGCCGGCGGACTACCTGGTGGGGCTCATCTGCTTTATGTTTGAGCTCGTCCATCCGGCAAGCCGTGCACTGGCGCGCGAGCAAGGCGATATCTATCGCCTGCTCGACGCGCCCTTTGGCATTACGCGACCCTTTACCGACCCCGCCGCGCAGGCAACCTGGAGCCGCCTTAAGGACGAGCTGCGCCGCTGGCTGGCAAGCGCTTAGCACTCGAGCTGAGCCAGCAGTTCCTCAACGATCTCAACGGCATCGCCGACGACCTTGTACTGGGCGGCACCGAAGATGGGGGCATCCGGGTCCTCATTGATGGCAACAATGCACTCCGCCCCACCGATGCCGGCGAGATGCTGGATAGCACCCGAGACACCGATGCTCACGAGGAGCTTGGGCGAGACCGATACACCCGTCTGGCCAATTTGGTGGCGATACTCCAACCAGCCTGCCTCCACAATGGGACGCGTGCAACCAAGCTCGGCACCCAGGGCATCGGCGAGCTTTCGCATCAGGGGCAGATTCTTCTTGGAGCCGATGCCGCGGCCCACCACGACCAGACGCTCGGCATCGGCAATTGAGGCCTGCTGTCCCCACTCCTCGGCGGGAATCGAGATCTCGACGCGGGCCTTAACGTCATCCGCAAGCACTACCTGGGTAATCGTGCCGGAGCGGCTATAGTCAAACTCGGGCGCCTTAAAGATGCCGGGGCGCACCGTTGCCATCTGAGGACGGTGGTTGGGGCAGATAATGGTGGCCATCAGGTTGCCGCCAAACGCCGG
>USCN01000075.1 GCA_900553165.1 uncultured Collinsella sp. | reverse complement strand
GCGGCTTTTCTTATGCCTGGCGTATAGACCCGCTGCAACAAGGGCGGCGGCGGTCGCCAGACTCACTGCAAGCCCCGCAAGGGCGCCCGGAGTCTTGTAGGTCATCACGATCTTATTCGCGCCTTTCTGCATGTTCAGGGACGACAAGCCCTTATCGGCGGCGGGCGTTAGTTCTGCGGCGGTTCCGTTTACCGTTACGTTCCAGCCCTCATCGTACGGAACGCTCAACAGCAGGTTGCCGTCATCCTTGGCGGTATACTCGCCTTCGATCCTTCCGTCCTCAAAAACCGTCGTAATAAACTCGCTCGCCTTAAGCTCGTTAATAATCTGCTCGAAAACATCCAGATTGAGGGCGTAAAAGACCGGCTCATTGTCTTGGGGCATGTCTGTATAGCCCTCTGCGACTCCGATTGACACCGTATGCTGGCTCGGGGTGTCCGATGCATCCGCAATCTGGCGGATATTATTGTCGAATCTCCAGGCCTCGTTTTCGATTGCTCGCTGGTCGATGGTAAGGGCGACGGGCCAATAACTGCCGGCGGTCGCATCTTTGTTGATGTAGAGATACCCGATGGAGCTTGCCGGAAGAGTAACGCTCCATTGCTTTAAGCTATCGCTATTCTCCGTGCTCGCGGCCTCGATCTTGGTATAGAGCTCGACCTTGCGGCCTAGGATTTTGCTGTAGAGGTCGTTCTGCTTTTCGAAGGGGTTCTCGCTCTTCAGCGTGCTGTTTTGGATATCGCTTGAGGCTGCGACGCCAATGCTGAGCGCATAGGGGTTCTCGTACACCGAGCTTGTGGAGTCGGCCTGATTCGTCTTGGCCGAAACGTATCCTGCAGGCGCGTTTTCAGGAATGGCGTACTTAACTCCCAATAGGGCATCGACGGCGAGAATGGGCTCGGCATAACGGGTCGAGAATTCGCCGACGCTGCTGTATCCAAGGGAGTTGAGCAGTGCGATGGCCTGCGGGTTGTTGGCAGACGAATACGAAGACAACTGGTTGTACCCAAGCGCTAGGCCTTCGTTGAGGGCGGCGCTATCGGCACGCGTGGTCGTTCGATCGATGCGGTAGAATGACGCAGAATCCTGGTCTTGAATGGCTGTGATCGTGTTGGTTGCGGTGGCGACATAGGTGCTGTTGGCTTCTTCGGAATAGCCTGCGTACAGTTGGTTCCACATCACATGGGCGTTGATAAACAACTCAATTGCGGTGATTGTCAGGATTGGTAATACGACGGCTGGTCGATAGGCATGACGAAATTTGGGCTGGCCCTCGAACACCTGCAACGAATAGCCCGCTGCCCACAGCGCAAAGAAGCTCAGCAAGAAAGTCGTGCGCGAATAGAATCCGTTGGGCACGCGCATGCCGCACCAGATGTACTCGAGCGGGCTCAAAACGGAGCTGGCGACCAGGATTATCGTGACGACGAGCGTTGCGATGCGTGTCTTGATCGAAACCGTGCGGTTAAACAGCAGGCTCACCGCGAGCAGCATCATGATGACGCCGCAATAGAACTGCGGTGTACTATCGTTGTTCACCCACATGCCAGGGAGAAAGCCCCTGATGAGCGATTTGAGGCTGGTTTTAAGCAGCGGCCCGAGGGCTAGGACGGGGCCGCCCTTGGACATGGCAAGGATGGTCGGCAAAAAGGTCCAAGCGGACAGAAGTAGCCCGAGCACGATGGCGCCTGCGAATCGCAGGGCCCGATCGAGCATGAGCTTCCAGCTAAAACCTTCTTCTGCAACATAATCGACAAATTCGACCAATACGAAGATGCAGAGGAACAGGATGCTGATGTAGGCCGTATACCAGCAGAACATGACATTGAGCGCCGTTGTGATGACGAGGCGGATCATGCGCTGCTTGCGGATGAGCTCGTGGCATCCGTAGGCGCAGATGGGCAGCAGGATCAGGCAATCAATCCAGAGTGGGTTGCGCAGGCTGCTGATGGTCCAGCTGCAAAACGTGAACGAGAGGGATAGCAAGAATGCGGCGGGCTTGGAAAGGTCAAAGCGCTTTTGCACATACCAAGCGCTGCTGATGTGGATGCAGCCAAGCTTGAGCGCGGTTATGGCAAATACGAAGAGCGTCAGCTTGTCTGCGGGAAACAGCACGCAGAGCAGGTTGAAGGGGCTGGCGAGGTAG
Organism: uncultured Collinsella sp.; assembly: GCA_900553165.1. Taxonomy (GTDB): domain Bacteria; phylum Actinomycetota; class Coriobacteriia; order Coriobacteriales; family Coriobacteriaceae; genus Collinsella. The sequence continues at coordinate 4,507 of USCN01000075.1, read as the reverse complement.
TAGCTATAGAGCCCCCATGTGTTCATACCGAGGCCCTGTGAGAAGGAATAGCGAAGGTTTGCCTCGCCTAAAAGGACGCGGCGAAACCACGCGAAGAAGTCGATGTATTGGTATTTGAGATCGTTGGTGAGAAACGAGTTGTCGCCAAAGGGGTAGACATGCCCCGCCTCTGCAAGTGCGACAAAAAATGCGATGGAAAACGTGAAGCAGGCGGCGTAGAACGCCACATTCTTGAGCGTGCTGTTATTGGGCCGTGTCATCAGATTCCTCGTTGGATTCTCGAATGATATAGATGGGGCGGTGCTTGGCCTCCAAGTAGGCTTTTGCTAGGTACTCGCCAATGATTCCCAGGCACAGGAGCTGCATGCCGCCAAACAGCGTAATGAGGCAGGCAAGGGAGGGCCATCCGCCTACGGGATCGCCCCAAACAAGCGTTTTGACCAGGATGACGATAAATCCCATGATGGCGATGAGGCAGAAGACGATACCCGTGAGGGCGGCGAGGGAGAGTGGCGCCGTGGAAAACGCGACGATGCCGTCGATGGAATAGAGGAGCAGCGACCAAAAGCTCCATTTGGTCTCACCGGCCACGCGGTTGACGTTTACGTAGGGGAGCCATTTGGTCTTGAAGCCGACCCAGCCGTAGATGCCCTTGGAGAATCGATTGTATTCGCCCATGGAGATGATGGCGTTGACCATAGGTCGCTTCATGAGCCTAAAATCGCGTGCTCCGTCGACGATGTCGGCCTTGGAAATGCGGTTGATGATCTTGTAGAACATACGGGCGCAGAACGACCTGATGGGAGGCTCGCCTTCGCGGGTGGTCCTGCGTGTGGCGACGTTATCGTAGTCTTCGGTTTGCAAGATCTCGTACATCTGCGGCAGGAGCGAGGGCGGGTCCTGCATGTCGGCATCCATGGTGGCGACATAGTCGCCCTTTGCGTGCTGGAGTCCGGCGAGTAGTGCCGCCTCCTTGCCAAAGTTGCGCGAGAAAGAGTGCCAGCGGATGGCGTATGGATGCGCCGCCGCAGCTTCTGCCTTCATGACGGCGAGCGTTTTGTCTGCCGAGCCATCGTCGATGAGGACGGCTTCAAAGGAGATGCCGGGGTCTTGCCGGGTCATGATGCGAACGACGCCATCGAGCTCTTTGAGAAAGATCGGAAGTGATTCCTGCTCGTTGTAACACGGCACGACGATGGAGATGGGCGGCATGTGACTTACCTCTCGTTTTTATTTGCGCTGGAGGGAATGCTGCAGCCATATGTGTTATACACGTTGACCTCCCACTGTTTACGCTCAACCTTTGCAACGGAATCAAGGATAAGCCCCGTCGCGAGACTCAGGCCACAAAGGAACATGAAAGATGCGGCGAGCATTGCGGTGGGGAAGCGGGGGACGAGACCGGTCTGGAAATATTCGACGACGATGGGGATGCCCAGGGCGAGGCCGATAATCGCAAACAGAAGCGCGACCAGGCTGAAGAATTTGAGCGGACGGTAGTCCTTGAACAGCGTGCCGATCATCGCAACGACTTTAATGCCGTCGCTCACGGTATTGAGCTTGGACTCGGAGCCTTCCGGACGGTCGCGGTACTCGATGGGCACATCTTTGATGCGCCAGCGGTGGTCGACGGCGTGGATCGAGAGCTCGGTTTCAATCTGGAAACCCTCGGAAAGCACAGGGAAGGTTTTAACGAACGGGCGGCTCATGGCGCGGTAGCCGGTCATGACGTCATCGAAGCTGTAGCCATAGATCCACTTGATCATGGCGCGAACTAGGTTGTTGCCAAAGCCGTGGAAAGCACGCTTGTTTTCCTCGGCGTAGGTGCCGTTGGAAAGGCGGTCGCCTACGGTCATGTCGGCCGCGCCGTTAAGGATGGGCTCGCAGAGGGCTTTGGCCGCCTCGGCGGGATAGGTGTCGTCGCCGTCGACCATCAGGTAGCAATCGGCGTCGATGTCGCGAAACATCTGGCGGCACACGTTGCCCTTTCCCTGGCGGGGCTCAAAGCGGACCGTGGCGCCGTGCTCGGTAGCGATGCGTGAGGTATCGTCCGACGAGTTGTTGTCATAGACATAGACCGTCGCTTGCGGAAGCTCGCGGTGAAAGTCGTCGATGACTTTGCCGATCGTGAGGGCTTCGTTGTAGCAGGGGATGATGACGGCGATGGATTCAGAATTCACTCAATGCTCCTTATACATTCAATTCTTGAAAGTATAGCCGTTTGGGCTTGGCATCCTAAGATGTGGGTTAGTTCTCCAGTTTTGTTGCGCGAATCGTTTGCATGGCCGTCGGGTCTATACTGTTCGTTTGTCAACGATTACGAGTAAAGGAGTTGCATCCGTGTCGAATCAGACAAAGCAACAAGAAACTCGCAGTCTGCCTGCGACGTTTGCTAAGAACGAATTTGAGAAGGACGCGTTTATCCTTCGTCAGCTGGTTACCAAGGATTTTAAGATCAAGTATCGCCGTAGCGTTCTGGGCGTCGCATGGTCGGTTCTCAACCCGCTGCTGATGATGATCGTCATGGCCATCGTGTTCTCGACGATTTTTGGCCAGGGCCGCAATGGATCAATGACGCCCGAGATGTACCCGCTGTACTTGATCGTGGGTAACGTTACCTTTGCCGTCATGTCCGAGTCCACGAACCAGGCCCTAACGTCGATCGTGGGTGCTGCCCCTCTGCTCAAGAAGGTTAAGGTGCACCGCTGGGTCTTCCCGGTGCAGAAAGTGCTTTTCTCGCTGGTGAACTTTGCCTTCTCGCTGGTCGCCGTCGCCATCGTCATGCTGTGGTTCCGCGTTATGCCTTCTTGGCACCTGATTCTGCTGCCGGTTTGCCTGCTGCTGCTTATGTGCTTCTGCATGGGCCTGGGCATGATGCTCTCTGCCCTTACGGTCTTTTTTCGCGACGTTATGCATCTGTGGAGCGTAGTCATTACGGCGTGGACTTATATTACGCCCATCTTCTGGACGACTGACTATATTGCGCAAATGCCGCATCTCGTGCGTATCTTGATGTATGCGAACCCCATGTACAACTACCTGCAGTTTATGCGTGATATCTTCCTGTTCCAGACTACGCCCTCGCTTATGACGTTTGGTATGTGCGTCGCATGGGCGGTTCTTGCGCTTGTTATTGGCTACACCGTGTTCCATAAGTCCGAGCGCAAGTTCATCCTCTACATCTAAGGAGTGCTGTGATGACTGAATCTGTTGTTGATTACAGCGAACAGCCTCTGGCTGTCGAGGTCGATGACGTCACCATGATCTTTAACATGGCGTCCGAATCACTGACCAACCTCAAGGAGTACTTCATTAAGCTTGCTAAGCACGAGCTGTTCTTTGAGGAGTTTCGGGCGCTTAAGCACATCTCGTTCGATATTCATCGTGGCGAGGTCGTGGGTCTGGTCGGCACCAATGGCTCCGGCAAGTCTACGATGCTCAAGATTATCGCTGGCGTGCTTGAGCCTAGCGAGGGCAGCGTTAAGGTGCACGGTAACATCGCGCCGCTGATTGAGCTTGGTGCTGGTTTTGACCCCGAGCTGACCGCCCGCGAGAACATCTATCTGAACGGCGCCCTGCTTGGCTATACCAAGGAGTTCATCGATGCCAACTTTGACGGCATTATCGAATTCGCTGAGCTGCAGAACTTTGTCGATATGCCGCTTAAGAACTTCTCCTCGGGCATGGTGGCGCGTATCGCCTTTGCAATCGCGACGATTACCGAGCCCGATATTCTGATCGTTGACGAGACGTTGTCCGTCGGTGATGTGTTCTTCCAGCAGAAGTGCGAGGACCGTATCCAGCACTTTATCCAGAGCGGCGACGTGACGGTTCTGTTCGTTTCGCACTCTATGGAGCAGGTTGAGCGCATCTGCCAGCGTGCCGTTTGGATTGAGAAGGGTGACCTTCGCATGGACGGCCCGGTTGATGAGGTCTGCAAGGCGTATCGCGAGCAGTTCAACTAGGTTATAATTACTTGCGCCTGACAGGCTTGCGCTTGCTTGGGCGTGCGGCTATTTGCTCCATTAGCTCAGTTGGATAGAGCAGGGGACTTCTAATCCCAAGGTCGACGGTTCGAATCCGCCATGGAGCACCATCGTTTATTAAGCCCAGACCGCTTGGTGGTCTGGGCTTTTTCACATGCCGGTGTTCTTTGTTCTTGCCGGGTATACGTTTAGGCCGAAGCCGTGGCGTGAGCTGCTATTGTGCTGCTGATGTGGATTGGTTATACGGCGCGCCAAAGGGGGCTGGAGCCGAGCGTGAGCAAGCCTCTGCTTATGACGCTGCCAGCATCGTGGTTCTTCGCGTCAATCGTACGCTGTGCCGATCGCGTCGAAAATGTTGGTGTAAGGGTGACGCCCTAGCGCCCGTTTAACGAAGAACGGCCTTCGTCCTAGAATCTGAAATCACCACAACAACAGGTTCTAGGAAAGGACGAAGACCGCTATGGAAATCTTATCAGACCCGACGCCGGACATGCTCGCCATGCCCCGTTTCGACGACGGCG
>USCN01000074.1 GCA_900553165.1 uncultured Collinsella sp. | reverse complement strand
AGAGCGTCGCCACCGACGAGCTTCACGACCTCTTCGCTCAACGCCGGCGAGCACAAGGGGCCGGCGGCAATGACCACGTGACCTTCGGGAATCTGCGTGACCTCGCCGTGAACGATCTCGATATTGGGACGGGCGGCAACCTCGTCCTCGACAAGCTCGGAAAACTTGACGCGGTCGACCGCCAAGGCGCCACCGGCGGGAACAGCCGCGCGATGGGCGCAATCGAGCAGGACCGAACCCATGCGCTCAAGCTCGGCCTTCAGCAAACCAGCCGCGGAATCCGGACGGGTCGACTTAAACGAATTGGAACAGACGAGCTCTGCCAGGTGATCGGTATGGTGGGCCGGGGAGCTCACCTGGGGGCGCATCTCGCACAGCTTTACGGCGAACCCGCGATCTGCCAGCTGAATCGCGCACTCCGAACCCGCCAGACCGCCACCGATAACCGTCACCTGATCAAACAGCATCTGCAAACACCTTTCTAATTGACATGTTTTCCATTGTGACCGAAGGGTGTCTGAGCGTGAAGGGCAAACTTGGAGGGCGCATACCTTCCATCCATCATGCGCTCGATAAGACCCTCGAGCTCAAGCGAACCCAGGAGTTTGAGTACGCCGACGGCATCGAGCGAGACGAGCGCCGCGATGTCGTCGACCTTGAGCGGAGAGGCGATGAGCGCATGCATCACGGTCTGCTGTGTTTGATCCAGGTCGGCAATGCCGGGAGCATCGGGGCGCGAGTAGCGCAGGGTGCCGTAGATGCGTGAAATAGCCATCTCGATAGATTCCTCGTCGATGATGCAGCAGGCACCGTTCGCAATGAGGTAATTCGTGCCACGCGACTCGGGCGATAGGATCGACCCCGGCACGGCAAGAAGTTCTCGCCCCAAATCCATAGCAGCCTCGGCTGTAGAAAACGTCCCGGAAGGCATACCCGCCTCGGATACAAAGAGGGCTTGCGACAAGGCCGCGATTACGCGATTGCGGCGCGGAAAGGCAAACTTGCGCGGACCCATGCCCCACGGAGAGATCGACACGACCGCGCCACCCGTATCGAGCGTGCGCGTAATAAGCCCCGCGCTCGAACGCGGGTAGACCACGTCGGCGCCCGTCCCCAGCACCACGACGTGTTTACCGCCAGCGTTGACCGCAGCCCAACCCGAGGCCTGGTCACAACCGACCGCGCCGCCCGAGACTACCGTCACGCCCGCCTCGACCGCCACCTTTGACGCAAGCTCTGCCACGGCAAGACCATACGGCGAGGCCTTGCGCGCGCCGATGATGGAGAGCGCGGGCGTCGAAAGCACCTCGGGGTTGCCGCGCACATAGAGCGTCTGGGGTACATCAGAAAGCTCCAAAACGGTCTCGGGATACAACGTATCACCTGGATGCAGCTCAAAGGTCCCCTCGGCCATCATTGGTCCCTCCTTCCCTGGTACATCGCCGCCTCGAGCACGTGGTCCTGCGTCACATGCTCGCTCTCGGCGACGTCGGCGATTGTACGAGCGATACGCACCAGGCGCACGATACCGCGACCCGTGAGATGTGTGCGCTTCGACAGGCCGAGTACACACTTCTCCGCCGCATCATCGAGCTCAAAGGTCGAAACGACGCCGTCAATGGACCGCGTCTCGTCATCCTCGACCTCGGCATCCGCATCGTCCATACGGGATTCGCGCCAAGCGCGAAAAGCGCGACCGCGCACAACGTAGTCACGTAACTCGGCAGACGACATACCCTCCGCACCCTCGATAATCACTTGGGGGTCGGGACGGGTCACATCGATCATCATGTCGATACGGTCGGCCAAAGGACCGCGCAGCTTTGACCGATAGCGCTCGACCATCGCCGCCGAGCAGCGGCATGGCACCTCACGGTCGCCCAAAAAGCCGCAGGGACAGGGATTGCTCGCAGCCAGCAGCTGAAAGCGCGACGGGAAGGTAAAGGCCCCGTCGACGCGCACGATCCTCACATAGCCGCGCTCGATGGGCTGACGCAGCGTCTGCAGCACACTCGTGGGAAACTCGGCAAGCTCGTCCAAAAAGAGCACGCCGCCATGAGCCAGGCTGATCTCACCCGGATGCACCGGGCGCCCTCCGCCAATGAGGCCAGCCGTTGATATGCTGTGATGGGGACTTCGAAATGGCCGATGACCTGCCAATAAGCCATCGATGTTCTCGCCCAAGACCGAATGGATGCACAGCGCCTCCTGCTGGTCCTCAACGGAAAGCTCGGGCAGGATGCCGGTCATACGACGGGCGAGCATCGTCTTGCCCGAACCGGGCGAGCCGATCATGAGCAGGCCGAGCTCGCCGGCTGCCGCAAGCGCCATGCCGCGTTTAGCGACTTCCTGCCCCAGTACGTCGGCATAGTCGAGATCTGGCTCAAAGGTTGCCTCGACGCCCTCGGAATCCAGATAATGGCGCGCGGCATCGCCCATACCATGAGCAAGCTGAGACAGATGATCGATAAAGCCGCAATCCACGCCCGCGAGTGGCACATGCTGGTCTGACCTGCCGGCGATAAAAGACAGCCCCATATCACGCGCCAATAGCTGAAACGCCACCTCGCCCTTGACAGGAAGCACCGTACCGTCCAAGCCAAGCTCACCTGCGATAAGACAACGATCGAGGTTGTCGCGGGGAATCTGACCATCGGCCGCCAATACCGCGATGGCGATGGGCAGATCAAAGCCGCTACCGGTCTTGCGAATATCGCCAGGCGCCAGATTGACCGTAATGCCCGAGCGCGGGATTTCAAACCCGGCGGAGCGCATCGCGCAGCGAATACGACCGCGTGACTCCATCACCTCCATACTCGGAATGCCGAGCATCTGAATGCCCGGAACGCCGCCGGCAAGCGAGACCTCGACCGTGACGTGAATCGCCTCGACGCCACGGATGCAGGCCGCGTGAACGGCAAACGTCTCGAACGCCATCACGACACCTGCCAATCGAACGCGTTGTACTGATGCTCGATCTCGGCGATATGCCCGCCGCGAATGGTGACACCCACGGCATCGAAGCGAATCGCCTTGAGCGGATAATGTTCCATGAGATAGCAACTTGCGATGCGGCGATAGCGGCGTTGCTTTCGGGCGTCCACAGCCTCCTCGGGAAAGACCCGCGTGCTGCAATCCAGCGCAACGCGTCTGGTCTTGACCTCGGCCATCACCACGACATCGTCGAGCTCATCGAGCAGCACCAGATCGGCCTCGCCCTCGGAGCAACGATAACCCTGCTCCAGCAAGGTGTAGCCGCGCTCGTTAAAGTAGTCGATGGTGATCAGCTCGCCCAGCATGCCCAGCTCGCGGGGACTGAGCCCCTTGATAAACTCAGGCGTCATCGCCCCGCAGTCGAGCTCGCCATTTTCCCAACGCTCCTTGAGCTGCTGCGTCTTGCTCTTTTTGCTTGCGGCACTCATGGGGTCTCCTTTCCCGCACGCTGCATTGCCCCGATGATGAGGGCACCTTTCATGCGGGTAAGTACCGGAAGCAAACCAAAAGCTGACCAAATGCCGTCAAAAAACGGGCCGTACGCAGCAATGGTGTTGCATACGGCCCGTTACCAGCAAGTTTATAAAACCCCAGAGGTCCCTGTCTCCACAATTGACCTAGAAAAGGCGCTCAGTCTGCAGAAAGTTTCCGCAAAAGCTCACGCGGTGCAGTGGACAAAGTCCATGTTTGCGAATGGCCTCGATATGCTCGGGGCTTGCATAGCCCTTCGACTCGGCCAGATGGTACTCGGGATACTCGGCGTCGTACTCGACCATCATCTCGTCACGCGTGACCTTTGCCATGATGGATGCCGCGGCGATGCAGGCGATCTTGGCGTCGCCCTTGACCACGTCGCGCTCGTTAGGAACGGCGCCCAAGGGGTTGCCATCCATGAGGACGCAGTCGGGTTCAAGTCCCGTATCGGCCACGGCGCCCGCAACGGCGGTACGGATAGCACGGGCCATGCCCATCTCATCGATATCCTTAGGCGCGATATGGCAAAAACCGATCGCCGTCGCCACCTCGGCAATCTTCACTGAGAGCAACTCGCGGCGCGCGGGCGTGAGCTTTTTGGAATCGTTGATACCCCAGACGCGCGGCTCCATAGGAAGACAGACGGCGCATACCGTCAAAGGACCGGCCACCGATCCACGACCCACCTCGTCGACACCAACGACCACCCCATCGCCGCCAAGCTCATGCATAAGCTCATACATGTCATTGACGCGCTCGCGCTCGGCAAGCTCTTTGGCATGGCGTTTGAGGGCGCGTTCGCAAGCCTTGATCACCTGCTGGCGCGGGTCCTCGCGATAATGCTCCACGAGGGCGGGAATCTCCTCAAACGTAGCGCTCGCCAACTCACCGGCAACCTGCGATGCCGAAACCGAGCTCGTCATGTTGGCCATACCAGACCCTCCTTGCATGCAAATCAGATAAAAAGAAGGGCCACCCGAAGGTGACCCTTGTGTCCAAACGAGTGGACAGACGCTGCGATCTTCTTAGCGCTTCTCGGGGATGCGAGCAGCCTTGCCCACCTTGTCGCGGAGGTAGTACAGCTTGGCGCGACGGACGCGACCATGACGAACGACCTCGAGCTTGGCGATCTTGGGGCTGTGAAGCGGGAAGGTACGCTCAACACCGACACCGAAGGACATCTTGCGGACGGTGAAGGTCTCGCGGGCACCGGCGCCGGCCATGCGGATGACGTCGCCCTGGAAGACCTGAATGCGCTCGCGGTCGCCTTCCTTAATGCGGTAGTGAACCTTGACGTTGTCGGCGACGCGAACCTGAGGAATGTCCTCGCGGATCTGCTGACGCTCGATTGCGCGGATGTAATCCATGTGCAATTCCTTACTCTTCTAGAGGTGCCGTACCACCTTGGCCGGCACGTAGTTGAACAAACGTATTCGAGTATACACGCGCGGGTTTCTGCTGCAAGAACAATTTTTTACGCAGACAAAAAGACAAAACCCGCACATGATAACCGCCCGTCTCACGAATGAGACGGGCGGCATGAAGGGGGGCTACGCTAGGCGTCTAAACCCAAAACGTTAGGCGGAACGCTTAGCCTCGAGCTTGGCCTGAGCGGCAGCCAGGCGTGCGAGGGGCACGCGGTAGGGCGAGCAGGACACGTAGTCAACGTCGGCCACGTTAAACAGGCCCTTGATGGACTTGGGGTCGCCGCCGTGCTCACCGCACACGCCAAAGTGCATGTCGGGGTTGGTGGCGCGGCCCTTCTCGACAGCCATGCGCACCAGTTCGAGTACTGCCGTGTCGATGGTCTCGAAGGGATTGTCCTTCAAGATCTTCTTATGCATGTACAGCGGGATGAACTTAGCCTCGGCGTCGTCACGCGAGAAACCGAAGGTCGTCTGGGTGAGGTCGTTGGTGCCAAAGCAGAAGAAGTCGGCGTGATGGGCGATCTCGTCGGCGACCATACAGGCGCGCGGCAACTCGAGCATAGTACCCACGGGAATGTTGAGCTCGACGCCTTCCTCAGCGGAAACCTCTGCGATCACGCGCTCGATAACCTCGCGGGTCTGGACATGCTCGGCCGTGATGGAGACGAGCGGAACCATGATCTCGGGGCGCGGGTCGACGCCCTCCTTGATAAGGCGGGCAGCAGCCGTGGCGACGGCGCGAACCTGCATGAGCGGCAGATCGCTAAAGACGACGGACAGGCGCACGCCGCGTAGGCCGAGCATCGGGTTAGACTCGACCATGCCGTCGATACGACGCAGGCGGGCGCGCAGGACGGCAAGCTCTTTCTCGCTGGCGCCTGCGGCTTCCTTCTTGGTGATGGCGACCTCGAGCTCACGAGGATTATCCAGGAACTCATGAAGCGGCGGATCGAGCAGGCGGACGACCACATCGCGACCGGACATGGTCTTGAACATCGCCAGAAAGTCCTCGGTCTGAACCTTGAGCAGGTCGGCCAAGGCCTGCTGCTTCACGGCTTCATCATCGGACAGAATGAAGCTCTGGATAATGTTCTTGCGATCGCCCAGGAACATATGCTCGGTGCGGCATAGGCCAATGGCCTCGGCACCAAACTCGAGCGCGAGCGCGGCATCCTCGGGGTTGTCGGCGTTGACGCGTACGTGGCTGGCGTGGCCGCCGGTCTCGTCCAGACGAATCTCGTCGGCCCAGGACAGGATGGTGTCCAGGTCGCCGGTGAGCTCGGCCGAAACCAGATCAACGGCGCCGTCGACGACGATACCCTGGGTGCCGTCGATGGAGATGACATCGCCCTCGTGCAGCACGCGGTCACTGCCCTCGATGTGCACGACCTTCTCGGCGGCGTCGATGTGGAAGCGCTCAACGCCGCAGACGCAGGGCGTACCCATACCGCGGGCGATAACGGCTGCATGGCTCGTCTTGCCACCGTGGCTGGTCAGGATGCCCTCGGCGGCGACCATGCCCTTCAGGTCGTCGGGGTTGGTCTCCCAGCGAACCAGAATGACCTTGTGGCCCTCGTTGGCGCGCGCGACGGCGTCATCACTCGAGAACACGACCTCGCCCACGGCGGCACCGGGGCTGGCGTTAAGACCGGTAGCGAGCGCCTCGTACTTCTTGGAGGCGTCGAACTGCGGGTGCAGGAGCTGGTCGAGCTGCTCGGGCTCGACGCGCATGACGGCCTCCTCCTTGGAGATGAGGCCCTCCTTCTCCATCTCG
>USCN01000073.1 GCA_900553165.1 uncultured Collinsella sp. | reverse complement strand
CAGCCGTGGCGCGCATGCGCTTACATGCGGGCGAGGATAGCGTTGCCGGCCTTCGCCATACAGCCGAGCTGATCGGGCAGGGCGAGCTCGTGGCTCCCAACGTGGTGTATCTGGACCCCATGTTTCCCGAGCGCACCAAGAGCGCGGCGGTTAAAAAGAAGTTCCAGCTCTTGCATCATCTGGAACAGCCGTGTGCCGATGAGGAGACGCTGGTCGAAGCTGCGCTTGCGGTGCACCCGCGCAAGGTCGTTATCAAGCGGCCGGTGAAGGGACCGTTGCTTGCCGGTATGAAGCCGAGCTATCAGCTCGCGGGCAAGGCCGTGCGCTACGACGTTCTGGTGTCGCCGCGTCCGTAACACGTTCATGATGGCTCGCGCTGCGTCAGCACCGCGCCGATGCGACGCTTACTTCCAGGGATGCGACGTCAAATGCCACCCGCCACAGTATTCGCATTTGTAGCAGGCAAGCCCGCGCCTGCCGCGGTTTTCGCAGTCGGCCATAACGGCCTCGGCCTCGGCACGCGTGTCGTAACGGTTTTTGCGCTCGCACGACTTGTAGCGCCAGGCTTCATCGCGCTCGGCGTCCAGAGCGTCGCGGCGCTCGTCCTCGCGCGCAAACAGGTCGCTCATATCGCCGCCGGTGGCAGCGCCCAAAAACTCGCTTTTGGCCTTTGACCAGGCGGCTCGCTTTTTGCTTCCCATCTGCTTCGCGCCCCTCTTCAAACGCTGGTATCATTGCTCAATCAAAGTGATACCAATAAACGTGAGGTCGCCGCGTGATGATCAGAAAAACCCTCGATACCGACATTCCCGTCGTCATGGCTATCTATGACGCCGCCCGCGCCTTTATGCGCGCGCACGGTAATGCCACGCAGTGGCCGGTGGGTACGCCCTCGGCGGAGCAGCTGGCTGCCGATATCGCCGCCGGTGGCAGCTATGTGTGCGAAGTCGACGGCCGCGTGGTGGCGACGTTCGCCTTTTTGCCGGGCCCGGACGAGTGCTACGACGTAATTGAGGACGGCCAATGGCGCAGTGACGCCCCGTACGCCGTGCTACACCGTGTGGCGTCCGACGGCACCGCGCACGGTATCGCGGCTGCGATGTTTGCCTTTGCCAAGGAGCATGCCGACCACCTGCGCATCGATACGCATCGGGGTAACCTACCCATGCAGGGTGCGAGCATCAAGGCGGGGTTTGAGCGCGCTGGCATCGTGTATGTGTCCGACGGTACCCCGCGCGTGGCGTTTGACTGGCTGCGTGAGGCATAAGAGCGGGGACGCGCACCAACACTCCGCGTAAGCGAAGATGGCCCCGGGTGGGGCCATTTTTGATTGCTGCGTTGTTTGGCAAGGTAGCGGATGCTGCGCGCTGTCGGCTCTAAGGCAGCTACGCCCGGGGCAGCTCGCTTCCGCAGTGGCAACACTTGGTCGCGCCTTCGTGCACCTCTTCCAAGCAATACGGGCAGACGGGCGCCGGTGCGGCTTCCTCGGCGGTGGCGCCGGCGAGCTTGTCTCCAATTTCCTGCGCTTTGTTGAAAGCCTTGACGATGGCAAAGACAATCGCCGCCACAATCAAAAAGTTGATGCACGCGCCGATAAACGCACCAAAGTCGATATTGGTGCCCGGCACCACCAACCCCGAGATCTCGGTGGCGCTGCCGCCGGCAATCACGGAGATAAGCGGGTTGATGATGTTATCGGTAAGCGAGGTCACGATGGCGGTGAATGCGCCGCCGATAATCACGCCGACGGCCATGTCTATCACGTTGCCGCGATTGATGAATTCCTTGAACTCGTTGAGCAATGCCTTCATGGTGGTTCCTCGCTGTTGTGGGAATCGCGTCGTTGCCGACCCAGATGAGCCCGGGCAGACAAAAAGGGGAGGTACCGGCTTTCGCAAGGCGCGAACCTACGAAAATCGCCGCGCGGCAACGCGGGGCGATGAGCTCGGTCGGGGGATAGGGCCCGCTTCGCCCGCCGGCCCGTAAATTGTATCATCCAGTGTGGAACGAGGACGCCCGTTGCCGCGTGCGATGGTCTTGTAATAAGAGGAGAGCCATGTCGAAGCAAGCGGTCGTCGGAATCTTGGCGCATGTCGATGCCGGCAAGACCACGTTGGCCGAGGCCATGCTGTTCAACGCGGGTCGCATTCGCAAGCGCGGCCGCGTGGACGATGGCGATTCGCATTTGGACACTAACGCGATCGAGCGCGAGCGTGGCATTACGATTTTCTCGTCGCAGGCCGTGCTCGATCATGGCGACACCCACGTCATGCTCGTGGATGCACCGGGACATGTCGATTTTTCTGCCGAGGCGGAGCGCACATTGCGCGCGCTCGACTACGCGATTTTGGTTGTGGGCGCCAACGATGGCGTGCAGGGGCATACCGAAACCCTGTGGCGTCTTCTTGCGCGCTATGACATCCCAACGTTCATCTTTATCAACAAGATCGATTTGGAGAATCCCGGCCACGATGTTTTGCTGGCACAGCTTGGGCAGCGTCTTTCTGAGGGCTGCCTGGATGCTAACGAACTGTTGGCGGGCGGTGCCGTTCAGGAGGACGCTGCTGCGTTGGACGAAGCGGCGCTCGAGGAGTTTCTTGAAGTGGGTGGGCTTTCCGTCGCAACGCTGTCACGCATGGTTGCCGAGCGTAAATTGTTTCCCTGCTTTGCTGGCTCGGCGCTCAGGGACCAGGGCGTGGACGAGCTACTGGACGACATGTGTACGCTGATGCGTGAACAGGCGTGGCTCCCGGAGTTTGCCGCACGCGTCTACCGCGTGAGCCGCGGGGATCGCGGTGAGCGCTTGGCTTGGGTTAAAGTGACCGGCGGCACGCTGCGCGCAAAACAGACGATTAACGGACGTTCCGGTGCCGAGGCATGGGAGCAGAAGGTCGATCAGGTGCGCATCTATAACGGCGAAAAGTATGAGCTTGCCCAAGAAGTTGCCGCTGGCGGTATTTGTGCCGTGACGGGTCTTGCGCACGTTCGCCCGGGGGACGCCCTGGGCGCGGAGCCTGCGGGCGATGCACCTGTCATTGCGCCGGTCCTCACCTATACGGTGCTTCCGGGCGAACACGATGTCCATGCGGTGTTCAAAGCGCTGACTGAGTTGGCGGACGAAGATCCCATGCTCGGCGTAAGCTGGAACACGCATCTTGAACAAATACATCTGCAGCTCATGGGAGCGGTGCAGCTCGAGGTCGTGCAGCGCGTGCTGGCCGATCGTTTTGGCCTTGCGGTCGAGTTTGAGCCCGGCGGCATCCTCTATAAGGAGACGATTTCGCAGCCGGTCGAGGGCGTGGGCCACTTTGAGCCACTGCGCCATTATGCCGAGGTGCATCTGAGCCTGGAGCCGTTGCCAGCGGGTTCGGGCGTGCAGTTTGGCACCGTGACCTCGACCGACGAGCTCGATCTTAACTGGCAGCGTCTGGCACTTACTAACGCCATGGAGCGCGATCACCTGGGCGTGCTGACCGGCTCGCCCATCACCGATGTACGCATTACGCTCACAGGTGGCCGTGCGCATGCCAAACACACCGAGGGCGGCGACTTTCGCCAGGCCACGTACCGCGCGATTCGCCAGGGTTTGATGCAGGCGCGTGAGGCCGGCGCGGCGGTGCTGCTGGAGCCGTGGTATCGCTTTGAGCTCGAGGTGCCGGGGGAGTGCGTGGGCCGGGCGCTTTCAGATGCCACGCGCATGGGTGCCGAGTACGAGCCGCCGACGATGGCGGGGGACCGGGCGAAGCTTGTGGGTCGCGTGCCGGCATCCGAGGTGCAGGACTATGCCCTGGAGGTAGCTGCCTACACAAGCGGCCGCGGTCATCTGTACCTGGAGTTCGCCGGTTATGCGGCTTGCCATGATGCCGAGCGCGTAATCGAGACGGCCGCCTATGAGCCCGAGGCCGATCTGCCCAACACGCCTGATTCGGTCTTTTGCTCTCACGGTGCCGGTTACACGGTCAAATGGTACGACGTACCCGCCGCGGCGCACGTAAAGGTCGATCCCTCCACCTTCCGCCCCTGGCGAGCAGCAGATGCCGAGTTTTTCGGCCACATGTGCCATTAGGGGACGGGGTAGAAATGGTAGGTTTTCTGGTCCTCTAGCCCTTGACAAATTGGTTTTGGTGCCAGCGTGACAAATTGTCAGTCCCTTTGTCAGATTAAGTTGGTATAACTCGGTACAAGTTGGTATAACTATTGCCAGGGTTTGCCAATCCGAGGAGTCCGACATGAATCCAAATCCCTTTAAGCCCACTGCCGGCAAGCGGCCCCCGATACTCATCGGCCGCGAGTCGGTCATCGAAGATTTTGAGGAAGGACTCGACAACGGCGCTGGAGCGCCGGGCAGGCTCATGCTCATTACGGGAAATCGCGGCTGCGGCAAGACGGTTCTCCTGCGGGAGCTGCAACGTCTAGCCAGCGAGCGCGGATGGGCGGTTGTCTCCGATTCCGCGTCGCTTGGCTTATGCGACCGCTTGGCCGATGCGCTTCGCTCGAATAAACCCGTTGTGACGTCAATGGAGTTCGGTCCGTCGTTTGGTCGGATGTCGGTCGAGGCGGCGCGAGCAAAGGGCGAGACGTTGCGAGGGCTGGTCAACGAGCGCCTCAAGAGGCTCGGTCTAGGCAAGGGCATACTGTTTGCGATTGACGAGGCACAATCGGCGTCTATCGAGGAACTGGCGGCTCTTGCCGTTCTCTATCAGCAGGTGCTCGGAGACCAGGATGCCACGGGCTTGCCCGATAGCGACCAGCGTGGTCTTGCGCTGGTGTTTGCCGGCTTACCCAGTATGGTTGACGATCTGCTCGAAGAGCCGAGCGTGACGTTTTTGCGGCGTGCCCAGCAGCGTACGCTGGGGGCGATTTCTTTGCCCGAGGTGCGCGATTCATATATCCAGACGGTCAAAAACGCTGGTCTTTACGTTGACGCGGGGACGGCGGACCTTGCGGCACACAAGAGCATGGGGCATCCCTATATGGTTCAGCTGGTGGGATATTACATGTGGCGGTCTGCCGTTCGGCGTGACTCGCAGGTCATTGAAGTGTGCGATGTCGAGGCTGGCTACGCCGATGCCGTCTCCGAGTTCTATGAAGCGGTCGACGCGCCCCTGTATTACGGGTTGCGCAGTCCGCAACGCCTCTTTATCGAGGCCATGGCTGCTGACGAGGGTAAGCCGACGCGCATGGCGGATATCATTGAGCGTTGCGATCGCACCCAGAGCTGGGCGAGTAAATATCGCGCAAGCTTGATTCGCGAGCGAGTCATCGAGGCTGCCGGATACGGCCTCGTCCGGTTTACCGTGCCCATGCTGGGCGCGTACATTCGAGATCGCATTTTATGGCATGAGTAGGGTGATAAAGGTGATGGAACAGAAGATGAGCCCGCGGGCTATCGAGGTGCGTGGCGCGCGTGTACATAACCTCAAGGACATCGATATCGATATTCCGCTGGGAAAGCTCGTGGGTATTGCCGGCGTGTCGGGTTCGGGCAAGAGTTCGCTGGCGCTGGGGGTTCTTTATGCCGAGGGCTCGCGTCGCTACCTGGAGGCGCTAAGCACCTATACCCGCCGTCGTCTAACGCAGGCCGAACATGCCCAGGTGGACGAGGTGCTGCACGTGCCGGCGGCGCTCGCATTGCATCAGCGCCCCAGCGTGCCGGGCGTGCGTTCTACCTTTGGCACCATGACCGAGCTCAACAATAGCCTGCGTCTGCTCTTTAGCCGTTGCGCCCATCACGTATGCCCGCATTGCGGGGCGCGTTTGGAGCCGAGCCTTAACGTGGCCGCAGGCCTGTCGCTCACGTGTCCGACGTGCGGCCGCGAGTTCTACGCGCCGAGTGCCGAGGATTTGGCTTTCAATAGCGGTGGTGCGTGCCCTACCTGCGGCGGCACCGGTGTTGGGCGCGGAGCAGTTCGCCTTTAACAGCACCGGGGCCTGCCCAGACTGCGAAGGCACCGGCATCGTGCGGGTGGTGGACGAATCCACTCTGGTGCCGGACGAGAGCCTTTCCATCAACGAGGGCGCAGTGCTTCCCTGGGGTACGCTCATGTGGGATCTGATGAAGCAAGTGGCCGGCGAGATGGGCGTGCGTACCGACGTGCCGTTTAACCAGCTCACGCCTCAAGAGCGCGACATCGTGTTCCACGGCCCGGCGGTTAAGAAGCACATTCTTTACGTTCCCAAAAACGGCGAGGGTGCCACGCCGCTCGACTTCACCTATTACAACGCCGTCTATACCGTCGAGAATGCGCTCGCCAAGGTCAAGGACGATAAGGGCTTAAAACGCGTTGCGCGCTTTTTGCGCGAGGGCCCATGCCGTGATTGCGACGGTACGCGTCTCTCCGAGGCTGCGCGCCAGCCCCAGGTGCGCGGTATCAATCTGTCACAGGCGGCGGCCATGACGCTTGGTGATGCGATTGAGTGGGTGCGCGGGGTGCCCGCATCCTTGCCGCCCGAGATGCGGCCCATGGCAGCGGATATCTGCGATTCGTTTTTGGGCACGGCTCGTCGTCTGGTCGACCTGGGTCTCGATTACCTTTCGCTCGATCGCGCCGGTGCCACGCTCTCCACGGGTGAGCGTCAGCGCGTGCAGCTCGCCCGTGTGGTGCGTAACCGATCGACGGGCGTGCTCTATGTACTGGACGAGCCTTCGATCGGCTTGCACCCTGCCAAT
>USCN01000072.1 GCA_900553165.1 uncultured Collinsella sp. | reverse complement strand
GTGCCCACAAGGCCCGGCGGGGCTTTTTTATCCTTAGGCCCGCGCATGTCTTGTAGATACCGACGGGCTCTGCCCATCATAGGCTTTTGCGCGGGTAGAATGCATGGATAACTTGATGCTCACGCGCGACGGAAAGGAATCGTTGCATGGATCAGGACAAGACAACCGTGATGGGCGGCTACGGTTCCGCGCAGGCTGGCGATAGCGCCGATGCGACCCGCGTTGTTCCCAACCCCGGATATACCGACCCCGCCGCGACGCAGCCTTCTGCCGAGCCCACCCGGGTTATGGGCTATGGCGACACGGCGCAGGATTCTTGCGCTGCATCTTCGCAAGGCCCCTATGGCAACGCAGCTCCGGACCCGTTTGATCATGCGTCGCAGGATTCTTATGCCGCTTCGACACCGAATCCCTATGATGACCTGCCGCAGAATCCCATTCCGCAGCCTCAGCAGACGACGTATATGCCTCGCACGGCGCAGCCTCGCTACGAGTCGCGCGAGCCGTATCGCGAGTACCCCAAGTCGATTCCGCAATATGGCGAGGACGAGGAGAAGAAGCCGTCGCGTTCGTCGAGCGTGATCAAGAAGATCCTCATCGTGCTGGCGATCTTCTTTGCGCTGTCGGTTGTGTTTGCCATCGTGTCGGGCATGCTCAACAAGCGAGGGAGTTCAACGGCCGATACCACTGCCGAGCAAACCGAGTCCGCCTCGTCTAGCACCGTCGATCTGAGCGATATCCCGGGGCAGTACTGGTCCAACGCCAAAAAGCTTCTCAAGTCGCGCGGCGCCGATCTTTCGAATGCCGTGGTCCTGACTGATGATGGCTCAACGCCCGTCATCGATGCCAACTGGGTCGTTACTTCTGCCTACTATAACGACAACGGCAACCTCGAAATTCAACTCACGCACAAGAACAGCTCGGGCAACTCGTCCGGCGGCCAAAGCGGTACCGACAGCTCGAGCTCCAATACGCTGGAGGACTTGAGCAACAAGGCACAGGAGTTGGGAGACAAGGCGCAAGAGCTGGGCGATACGGCACAAAACCTGGGCGACACCGCGCAGAACTTGGGCGACATGGCGACGGATGCCTGGAACGCACTGCAAAACGGCATCTCGGGCGCGCAGGGAAACTAGCTGTTAAGCGGGCTACAGCTGCTCTGCTGGACGGTCGGGCGAACTAAAGCCCGAGTCAAACGTAACGACGCATGAGACGTTGGGCCGGCGCTCGTGCACGATGCGCGTGACGAGCTCCAGCAGCTCCTCGTCGGATATGTCAAAGCCGTCGGGGCGCACCAGGTCAAACGAAACGAACCCGTCGTGCTCGTGCAGGTCGTGGATGGAGAGCGCGGGATCGATCTGCATGACGCCGCGCTTGACCCAGCCGCGCAGATCATCGCCGGTTGTCGCGATGGGGTCGCAGTGCAGCGTGATGCCAATGCCCATCTGGCGCTTGATGTCGTGCTCGATGGTGTCCAGGATCTCGTGGTGCTCAAATGCGTCGCCCTCGCCGGGCATCTCCACGTGGGCGCTGGCAAACTGACGACCGGGGCCGTAGTCGTGCACCATCAGGTCGTGTGTGCCCAAGACCTGCGGATAGGACATGATCTTGTCGCGAATTGCCTGGACGAGCTTGGGGTCGGGCGCTTGCCCCAGCAACGGGCTGATGGCGTCGCGCACCAGGCCCATGCCACTGATGCAGATGAAGACGCCCACGCCCAGGCCCGCCCAGCCGTCGAGGTCAAAGCCGGTCGTCTGCGAAATAAGCGCTGCGGCCAGGACCGATCCCGAGGTGATGACGTCGTTTTTGGAGTCCTGTGCTGTGGCGATGAGTGTTTCGGAATCGATACGGTTGCCCAGCGCACGGTTGAATGCGGCCATCCAGAATTTGACGAGCATGGACAAGACGAGAGCGGCTAGGGAGACCAGCGTGTAGGCGGTGGGGGAGGGCTTGATGATCTTAGTGACCGACTCGAGGATCAGGTTGATGCCGACGGCGCAAACCAGGACGGCGACGAACAGACCGGCTAGGTACTCGTAGCGACCGTGGCCATAGGGGTGGCCTTCGTCTGCCGGGCGGCTGGCAAGGCGGAACCCGAGCAGGCTCACGATGTTGCTCGAGGCGTCGGAGAGGTTGTTGAAGGCGTCGGCGATGAGCGAGACAGAGCCGGCGAGCAGGCCCGCGATGCCCTTGGCCAGGCACAGAGTGATGTTGAGGCCAATGCAGATGAGGCTTGCGGCGAAGCCCGCGTTGGTGCGGCAGGAGGTATCGACCGGCTCGCCCTCGCTGCCGGGAACAAGCGTATGTACCAGCCGATTTACAAATAGCATAGCGGTCGTCCTCACAATCATGTTTAAGGGGATAGTGTAGCTCGCGCGGAGGCGCTGTGCACCGATGCTCAGAAAATGCAGTAATGGTCTGCCGGTGCTAACGAGCGAGCCTTCTCGTCTGCCTGGGTGGTCCATTTTGGGCCACATGGGTATGGGCATGTGCCTGTTTGCTCGACATACTTAACGTCGATAGCCCCTGTGCAAAGGAGGACGTTTCCATGGACGAGATGTTTGCCATTAAATGTCAAAACTGCGGCGGCCCTATGTACTCGCACCAGGCTAAGCGCAGCTTTGAGTGCGCCTATTGCGGCGCGGTCATTCCGTGGCAGGCGGACGCCGGAGAGCCCAAGAGCGCTTTGGGCATTCGCCATACGCCGTTGACGGTGGTGGATGGACTGCTCAAGCTCACGCATGTGTCGCAACTCGAGCGCCCGGAGGACCCGGACTGGTATTTCTTCAATTCGCACTGGCGCAATCAGTCGGTCCTGGAACATCTGCTGTGGGAGGATTGCGGCACGGCGCAGGAGTTCCAAGAGGCCACGCATGTGAGCATTCCCTGCCCCTTCTGCGGAGCGTCCTTTGAGGGCGAGTCAACGCAGCGTGTGTTTGAGTGCCCGTCCTGCGGCAACAAGATCGGCATTGCCGACCTGCTCAAGCCCGGTACGTTTAGCAAGCGCCTGACCTTGGGCGTGGGTGCGGAGTATGTGCCGGAGCAGGGTATTCCATGCGAAATCTCGCCGCAGCAGGCGCGTGCCAACGCACTGCAGCTGGTGCGTCAGTACCCCGACGCCTTTGCCGGGCACGATGTAGAAGATGCGATCCAAAACGACATGATGCTCTTCTACTTCCCCATGGCGCTCGCGGATTTGCGCATGATGGCGTCCTTCCCGGGCAAGGGCCTGAGCAAGGAAACCCTGGTGTACTACGAGGTGCTCGACTGGGCGTATCCGCGGGCAAACTACCTGGACATTCGCCTCATGGGCATTTTGGAGCCGTGGGACTTTGCCAAGGTCGGTCCGTTCGATCCCGCCATGCAGGAAGGCGATTTCCGCGTCGTCTCCGTCGATGCGTCTACCAAGGACCAGGTGGTCATTGATAAGTTGGCGCTCGACGTTGCGGGCAACGACGCTGAGGCTGTACTGGGGCTCAATAAAAAGAGTATCCGCACGTGGGCTTGTAAGGCCCGCAAGCACAAGGACGGCCTAGTTATGGTGCCGGTCTACTTTGTCGACCGTCCGGCAACGGATGGCCGCGATGGCGAGCAGGTGCGCATTGCCGTAAACGGCCAGACGGGTCGTGCGGCAGCGGTGGTGTTTAGCGATAAGCGCGAAACGCACATTGTCGCACCGCTCAACCCGAGCCTGCATCTGTCCGGCGAAAGTACCGTGCATGCCGCGCCCATCGAGGTCAAATACGTTAAATCGCCGTTTCTGTACCAGATCGTGCGCCGTGGAGGCGGCGAGCAGCAGCATCAGGTTGCAGCGGTCGCCGAGGGTTCTTACCGAGAGGAGAAGCCCAAACGCAAGGGCTTGCTCGCTGCGATCTTTGGGAAGTAGGGAAGCGCAGCGCGGGACGGCTCACAGGCGTGCGGGCGTTTCGGTCGCAACGTGCCGCTACCCTTGCGCTTCGCCATTAGTCGCTTCGTTGATGGCGCGGTACTCGGCACTCAGCTCGCGCGCCAGCTCTTCCTTGCTTGGAAGATACGGCAGGTATTTGGCGGCAAACACTTGGTCGTTGTCTTCGGGCAGCGTGTACTCGACGATCGAATCGCTTTTGTCCGCGCAGAGCACGATGCCTATGGGCGGATTGTCGCCTTCGTTCATGAGCTCGCGCGTGTAGTAGTTCACATACATATGCATCTGGCCCAGGTCCTGGTGCGTAAGATCGTCCGTCTTAAGGTCGATGAGCACGAAGCAGCGCATCAGATAGTTGTAAAACACAAGGTCAATATAGAAATGGCGCCCATCAAAGGTGATGCGCCTTTGGCGCGCCTCGAAAGCGAAACCACGGCCAAGCTCCAGCAGGAACTTCTGAAGATGCGTGATGAGCGCCTGCTCTAGATCGCTCTCGCGAAACGCAGTATCGTCCGAGAAACCTAAAAACTCCAGTACATATGGGTCGCGGATGATATCCTCGGGGCGACGAGCCGGGGCGCTCTTTTGGATTTCCTGGGTGACGGCCTCCTTGTCCTTGCTGGCAAGTATGTGCTCTCGGAACATGGTGTTGATCTGGCGTTCGAGCTGGCGCGTGCTCCAGCGAGAATCGGCGCATTCGTTCATGTACCATGTTCGAGTTTCGGGGTCAGGAATGCGTATTAACCTGCGGTAATGTGTCCAGCTCAATTCGGGACGCAGTGAGTCCCGAATTGGAAATGCAAGATGGAACTGACGCATTTTACGCAGCTCTCTTGCTTCAAAACCTTTACCAAAATCTTTGGTAAGTTTGATTGCGAGGGCCTTGAGCAGTGCCTCTCCATACTTGGCGCGCTCCTCTCCGCCCTGCTCATCAACAATGCTCTTGCCGATCTCCCAATACGCCTCAACCATCGCAAAGTTAACGGCGGTATAGGCCTTGTCGCGAGCGGCGTTGAGAATCGAGGAAACCTGCTTGTAAAAACCTTCGGCCACGATTGCCGATTCTCCACGGTTTACCAGTTCACCCATCACTGTCGCCCCACTTTCCTCTTGTGGAATGCATCTTTATCGTATTTAGTTTAAAGCCTCGCGCGGACACGAATTGCTATGTTGTCTGGCACCTTCGCATGGGAGCCTTGCGGTGGTTAAAATGTGACCATAGAGGCAGTTTTAGCGAACCCCGCGGGAGTGACGCGTATGGACAACAACACGCTGCTGTTCCAGGACAAGGGTTCGGGTAGGTTTAAAGACGTCAAGATCTACCCCAACCGTATCGAGGTGCTCAAGAAGGGCACTTTCGGCGGCAAGCATACCGAGATTGTCTAGCTTAAGGACATTACGGGGGTCAACAGGATCAAGGGCCGCGACGTTTTCCTGCGTAACAGGCTGTTGACCGCTTGCGTCTTTAGCCTGAGTAGCCGTGCGAAGGCCCAGGAATTTGTGAAAGCTCTGAACATGGTGATGTAGCCGATAGCGGCGTTCGGGCCAAGGTAAAAATCGGGGCGCAGAACGGTATTCTGCGCCCCGATTGAGTTAATGCGCCCAAAAGACTGGCTTGCCTATTCGTTAACGTCCTCGGTATTGTCGCGGTCACTGGCAAGCATTGCTGCACCTGCGTCCGTTGTCGCCACGGCGGCGGCAGCGAGCCCGGCGGCAACGCCAGAGCCGTCGCCCGTGTTGGCGAGCTTTCCGCCCGAGCTCTTGCCCTGGTCTCTCTTGTTGCTCTTGCCGTTCTTGTCGGCGCCGCCTGCGTTGGAACCCGTGTCGCTGCCGGTGCCGCCCGCGTTGCCCGAGGCTGCAACGGTAAAGCTTGCGGCTCCGTCGCTGGCGAGCGTGTAGTTCTGCGCCGCGTCGCCCAAGAGACCGTTCACGCGCACCCAGTACGTTCCTGCGGCAAATGTTTCGCCCTCGGCCATTGCCGTGCCCGGAGCGCCGTCCGCGTCGTGCACAAACTCGAGCTGGGCCGTGCAGGCATCGGTTTCGAGCTTGCCCTCGAGTGATGCCGCAATCTTGGCGCGCACGTCTTCGCCGGCCTTAAGGCCTTCGAGTCCCTCAAAATGGGGCGTCAGCGCGCGTGGATCGATATCGATAGGCACAAAGCCCTGCAGTCTTGTAACGGTCTCGTTGCCCAGGGCATCAACATCCACGTATTCAATGGCAAACGCATGGCCCGAAGCCGCCACGTTGAGTACGTTGCTGCTGTCGACAAGGCGGAAATGGCCCTCGCCAACGGTCTTGCCATCCTGGAGCGAGGCATCGCTCAGCGAGTCGCCGTACGTCATGCGCATGCGGGTCGGGAGGTAGTACGAAGCTGTCTGCTTGTGCTGTGTATCGTAATCGTAATTGCGCTGGTAGATGCTCCGGGCCAGCGCCGCATCAACAAAGTCGGATGCGATGATGCCAATGTGCTCGAGGTAATCTGACTTTGTATCCTCGATGCCGCTGGGATTGATGTACGGGCTCTTATACAGATGCTCGTTGACTACTCGTGCCGAGGTAAAAGGATTGCCTCCGTGCGACAAGCCCGTGCAGCTGGTGTAGTTGATAGACCAGCAACGCTCCTGGACTTGCACCTTGGCCCCGTCATCGTCCGCGACGTCCACCTTGTTGCGCGTGCGCCCGGTCGTTTCCTTCAGCGCATTATCGACCCAGCTGAGCTTGTCGGTTCCCGTGAGTTTGTACTTGTCCTGGGCGTATACCTTGGTGCAATAGGGCTCTTTGTCTCCTGTTTCCCCCGCGGCTTCAAAGCCCCGCGCGTCTTTGAACTGCCTCCCATTTCTTGGACATGAGAAATGGGAGGCTTTCTTTATGCGCGT
>USCN01000071.1 GCA_900553165.1 uncultured Collinsella sp. | reverse complement strand
CGCTACCATGCAGGATTGGCTGCAGGATAGCTTCCGCCCGCTGCCGGGCGGCTTTGTGGCCTGCACGCCCAACGATGTCGATGAGCTTCGCGCAATCTTTAAGCAGCTGGGAAGTGAAATCTGTGCCGTGATGCTCGAGCCGATCCAGGGCGAGAGTGGCGTGCATCCCATGACCGAGGAGTTTATGGCCGCGGCGCGCGACTTGGCACACGAGGTGGGTGCCGTGCTCATTGCCGACGAGGTCCAGTGCGGCCTGTTCCGCTCCGGCAAGCCGTTTGCTTACCAGACCTATGGCGTGGAGCCCGACATCATGAGTCTTGCCAAGGGCATCGCCGACGGCGTCCCCATGGGCGCCGTGGTGGCAAAGAAGGAGATCGCCGACGTGTTTAAGCCCGGCGACCACGGTTCGACCTTTGGCGGCAGCTGCTTGGCCGTCGCGGCGTGTGCCGCGACGCTCTCCGCGCTTGTGCGCGGCGACTACGCTGAGCATGCCGCCAAGGTGGGCGCCTATATGGAGGCAAAGCTCGCCAAGTTACCGCACGTAACCGAGGTGCGCGGTCGCGGCTTGATGCTCGGCTGCGACCTGGATGACGCTGCGGGCGATGCGCATGACATTGTTGCCCGAGCGCTGGAGGCCGGTGCCGTGATTAACGCTACGGGTGCCCATACGCTGCGTTTCTTGCCGCCGCTCGTCTGCGAGGAAGCCGACGTGGACAGCCTAATCGAGATCCTGGCGGGTGTTTTGGCTTAGCGCCATCAGACATAGCAATTTGGAGCGGGTTCCGGACTGCGGACGTGCCATATGCGGCACGATTCAGCGGTCTGGAGCCCGTTTTGCCTTAGATTTGCTAAGGCAGGGAGACCTGCTGGTCAAAAAACGTCAAATATGAGTACTGTTACCGATTTGGTAGCAGCAATTTTGGGTTAATCAGACCAAATAGCAAGTCGAAATGGCGATGAATGCACAATTTTGGTCCAACTGCTAGTCCTTATAATGGACATATGTTGCGGAACTTAAGCAAATACTATCTTTTTATATGTTGTAACCACGGTAGCAGTACTCATTTTTGTCATTTTTTGGCCACGGCCTTTGTGGCAGACGTGCTGGCGGGTTCGAATCCCATGCGCTGGGCCCGAAAAAGGAAAGGCCCCCATCGCTGGGAGCCTTTTCAATCAAGTGGTGGGCGATGAGGGATGTCCGCGTGCGGCTGGCGCCGCCCGCGCCCCGCTTCGTCGCTCCGCTCCTCGCGTGCTGCGCTGGAAAACGCTTGCGCGTTTCCTCAGCTCCGCACCCTGGCGGGTTCGAATCCCTCTGCGATGGGCCCAAAAACGAAAGGCCCCCATAGTTGGGAGCCTATCAAATCAGTGGTGGGCGATGAGGGATTCGAACCCCCAGCCTTGTGCGTGTAAAGCACCTGCGCTAACCGTTGCGCCAATCGCCCGCAGGGATTGAGTATAGCGGAAACCCGATACGGTTCATCGCTAATCCATAACGAAACTTAGGCGGCGACTTTGGCGCCCTTGTCCTCGTCGATAAAGAAGCGCTTGTACCAGATGAGGAACGTCAGCGTGGTATAGATTTTGCGCTGGTTGAGCGCGCGGCCCTCAAAGTGATCGTCAAGCAGTTTCATGAGCGCATCGGTGTCAAAGAAATCGGCAGCCCACGGTGCGGTGAAGTATTCCTTTACGTAGTCGTAGTACTTTTGCTCGCGCAGCCAGAACTTGACCGGTACGGGGAAGCCCACCTTCTTGCGCGTTGCCCACTCGTCGGGCAGCGTGCGGTTGGCGGCGTGACGCAGAACGAGCTTGCAGCCTTCTTCGTTAACACGGTAGTTGGCGGGAATGTGCTCGGCAAACTCCATGACCTTCTTGTCCAGGAACGGGACGCGAAGCTCCAGAGAATGCGCCATGCACATCTTGTCGGCCTTGAGCAGAATGTCGCCCGGCAGCCACATGTTCATATCCAGATACTGTTTCTTGGAAAGCTCGCAGCAGTTGGGAACCTGCTTGTAGTACTCGGCGCACATCTCGGCGGCGTTCTTGCCGGTGTCATAAGCGGGCTTGAGCACCTCGTCGACCTCGGAGGGATCGAACACCTTTGCCTGACCCACATACCAGCGCTCGGGAACCTCGGCGCATTTCGTCAGGAAGTTGTGGCCCTTAAAGTAGGGGAGATGCTGGACGAGCGAGCCCAAGGCGCGACGCACGCCGAGCGGCACGCGCTTCTTAAAGGAGCGCATCTCGGGGGTGTCCTCGTACCACTCATAGCCGGCAAACAGCTCGTCGGCACCCTCGCCCGAAAGGACGACGGTGACCTCCTTGGAAGCCATCTGTGCCAGATAGTACAGCGGCACGCTGGACAGGTTCGATTGCGGCTCGTCCATGTGGTACTGGATATCGGGCAGTGCATCGAAGAACTCGTCGGCGGTAATCATCTTGCGCACGTTCTTGATGCCCAGCTTGTCGGAAAGCTCGGCAGCGTAGTTGGTCTCGTTGAAGTTCTTGTAATCAAAGCCGACAGAATACGTGGTGTCAGGCATGAGACAGGCGGCAATGTAGCTGGAGTCCACGCCGCCAGAAAGGAACGAGCCCACCTTAACATCGGCGATTCGGTGCGCAGCGACGCTTTCGTGCACGACCTTGTCGCACTCGTCCACGTATTCCTCGAAGGTCTTGGAGTTGTCGTCGGTGAAGTCACAGCTCCAGTAACGCTTGATGTCCATGGTGTTGGTCGCCAGGTCATATGTAAAGCAATGCGCCGGGGCAAGCTTGAACACGCCCTTAAAGAAGGTCTCCTCCGTGGCGGGGAATTGCAGCGTCAGGTAGGGGCGCAGCGCGTCGTGGTTGACAGCCTTCTCAAACTTGGGATGGTCCAGGAAGCTCTTGATCTCGGAGCCAAACAGCAGCGAGCCATCGGATGCCTGGTAGTAATAGAACGGCTTGATACCAAAGATGTCGCGAGCGCCAAAGAGTTTGTTTTTGTTCTGGTCGTGAATCATGAACGCGTACATGCCGCGCAGGCGGTTGACCAGGTCTTCGCCCCATTCCTCGTAACCGTGTACCAGGACCTCGGTATCAGCGTTGCAGTGGAAGGCGTAGCCGGCTGCCTCCAGCTCGGCGCGAAGCTCCTGGAAGTTGTAGATCTCTCCGTTGAAGACAATCGTGACCTTGCCGTCGTCGCTCGACATGGGCTGAGCCCCAGCTTCGGAAAGATCGAGAATCGAAAGACGACGGAAGCCAAGGGCAACGTTGTCGACGATATGCTGGCCACCCATATCGGGACCACGGTGGATGATGCGATTCATCATGGCCGTGAGAACCAGCTCACTCTGTTCATCTGTACCGGTAAAACCGACAAAACCGCACATGCAAGATCCTTTCTGCTGACGGCTCAGGTGTACTACCGCAAGGATTGCGGCAGCTGATGTCAAATAATCTTTACTATCATGCCAATCTTTTGTTTCGTGATAGGGCATAAGCGCCGAGCGAACCGAAAAAACCACGGCCCGATCTTCAGACGAAGCGGCGAGCAGTGGTTGCGAACGCTATGTTAAAGAATGGCACCCAGATTTCCCTGTTTTTACACGGGGTGGACACTGTTGCCATTTATTAACCCACGGCACAGTCCATGCAATTTTTTAGAAGGCTGCAGTGCGCGCAAGGTCAGGTGGCATATTAGGATGGTTGATAATACAGAATGTTTCATCGTTTCTGCCGCGGGACGTCTTTTGCCCTTTAAGGCTGAATTTAGCGAGAGAGGTCTTTGTATGTCGAGTCCGACACAAGAGAAGCTAACTCTGATGCGCTATATAGAGTTGCTCGAGGAAGATGACCTTGTTGTTTCCAAACCGAGTGCTTTGTGCGACCAGCGCATTGAGTTTGCGACTGACGACTCGCGCCAGGTGCGTCCGGGCACGTTGTTTGTCTGCAAGGGCCGTGCGTTTAAGCGCGAGTACCTGCTTTCGGCAATCGCCGATGGCGCCGTGGCCTACGTTTCCGAGGTCGATTACGATGTTGATCTTCCCGCGGTGATTGTGAGTGATATTCGTCGCACGCTCGCCGTGGTGGCAGATGCCTTTTATGGGCACCCGTCGGGTAAGGTGAAGGTCTGCGCCTTTACAGGCACCAAGGGCAAGTCGACCTGTAGCTTTTATCTGCGCGGCATTCTCGTCAACGAGGCCAAGCTTACGGGCTGTCATCGACCTGCTCTTAATACGGGCATTGAGTTCGACGACGGCATCGAGGCGGGCCCTTCCAAACTGACGACTCCCGAATCCTTTCTGCTGCAGTCTCGCATCGCGCATGCTGCGGAGGCGGGTGCCCCGTGGCTGGTTATGGAGGCATCGAGCCAGGGCCTCAAATACGAGCGCACGGGCAAAATCGCCTTTGAAGTCGGCGCCTTTACCAATATCGGCGAGGATCACATTTCGCCGATTGAGCATCCGACGCTCGAGGATTACTTTGCCAGCAAGCTCAAAATCTTCTTGCAGAGCCGTTTTGCCGTGGTCAATCTCGATATGGACAAGGTCGATCGCGTGCTCGAGGCGGCATCTCGTTGCGAACGTACGGTGACGTTCTCCCTGACCGACGAGCGTGCCGACGTGCTTGCGCTGGCGATTCGCAATGGCGACTGCGGCGTGTTGGCAACGGTGCGCACGCCCCGCTTTACGCGCGACATTGTGATTCCTACGCCGGTTAAGTTCAATGTCTCCAATGCGCTTGCCGCTATTGCCTGCGCCGAGGCCCTGGGCATTTCCGAAGAGGGTATCGTCCATGGCCTTGAGGGCGTCTTCGTTCCCGGCCGCATGGAGCTCTATCCGTCCGTATCGGGCAAAATCCTGGGCGTCGTCGATTTTGCACATAACGGCATGAGCCTCGAGACACTCCTGCGTGACTTGCGCGAGAACTATCCCGAGCGCGAGCTGGCGGTTGTATTTGGCGCTACGGGCGGTAAGGGTGTCGATCGACGCACCACGATGGGCATCGCCGCTGGCAAGTATGCCGACCGAATCGTGATTACCGAGGATGACCCTGGCCCCGAAGACGTCGAGGATATTTGTGCCGAGATCGCGCGCAACGTTCAAGCGCAGGGAAATGATAACTGGCAAATCGTGACTGATCGCGTTGCCGCTATCGAGACTGCCGTGCGCGAAACCGTCCGTCCTGCCGTGGTCATCGTGACCGGTAAGGGCGAGGAAGAGCGTATGCTGCGCAAGAACGGACCCGAGCCTTGTGAGCGCGACGGTTCGATTCTCAAGCGCACCCTTGCGGCGTATGACGCCTAGACCAAGCCCCTTCTACGTAATGGAGTGACCATGTCCCACAACACCCTGCCGACCGTTGCCGAGCTTTCGGGCGAGATGCGCGAGCGTCTGGCCAAGGTCAAGTACGTCTTTACCGATCTGGACGCCACGATGCTCGCTCCCGGCTCGTGCGTACTGCGCGACAACGACGGAAATCCCTCGACCAAGCTCGTCGAGGCGGTCGTCGCGCTCGCTCGTGCCGGCATCCAGGTGGTTCCCACCTCGGGTCGCAACCGCACTATGATCCACGAGGATGCGCGCGTCCTCGGCCTCAACTCCTACATCGGCGAGATGGGCGGCCTGGTCATGTATGACCTCAAGGCCAACGATTGGGAGTACCTGACCGGCGACATGCCCTACGATCCCGCCTGCGGTCTCACGCCGCACCAGGTGATCGAGCAGACCGGCGTGTGCGAGAAGATCCTTGTCCGCTGGCCGCATAAGATCGAGTACCACAACGACATGTCGACCGGTTACAAGTACCGCGAGGTCACTGTCGGCATGCGCGGCGATGTACCTGACGATGAGGTTCAGGCCATCTTGGACGAGGCCGGCTGCGGCCTGGTTTGGGCCTGCAACGGCCATCTGACCCATCTGTCCAAACCGACGACGCTCGAGCTTAATCGTGTTGAGGACGGTCGTGTCTTCAATATCAATCCGGCGGGCCTCAACAAGGGCGTTGCCATTGCGCGCTTCTGCGAGCACCTGGGGATCGAGCGCGAGGAGACGCTTGCGCTCGGCGACTCCGAGTCCGATTTCTACATGGCCGACCACGTGGGCACGTTCTGTTTGGTCGAGAACGGCCTGACCAGCGCCGGCGCGCCCGAGTTCTTGGACGCTTGCGATAACGCTTACGTCACGCGCGGCAAGATTGTCGACGGCTGGGTGGCAACGGCAGAGCTGCTCGTCGCGGCTCGTTCGTAGCGCGGCCCTATCGTTCTGAGCCATATCTTTTCGAGAGAGAATCTGGTGAGGTAATGTCCGATATCGAGAATCTGGCTGGCGACACGCGCCCCATTGGCGTATTCGACTCGGGTCTGGGCGGCCTGACGGTTGCACGCGCCATCGCGACGGCGCTGCCGCACGAGTCCGTCTACTACTTCGGCGACACCAAACGCTGCCCTTATGGCACCCGCACCGAGGACGAGGTACGCTCGTTTGCACTGCAGGCGGGCCGCTGGCTGTCGAAGCACGACGTCAAGATTATGGTCATCGCTTGCAACACGGCGACCGCAGCGGCCTTGCGTCTGGCTCAGCAGGTGCTCGACGTGCCCGTGATCGGTGTCATCGCGCCGGGCGCACGTGCGGCGATTAACAGCACTCGCACGCGCCGCGTGGGCGTGCTCGCCACCAACCTCACCATTCGCTCGGGTGCTTACACGCGTGCCATTCAGGATTTGGATGCCGGTGTGGACGTGTATGGATGCCCGGCTTCGAGCTTTGTCGAGGTCGTCGAGCACGAGCTCGCCTCGGGTGCGCATCTGCAGGAGCAGTGGCTCGAGAACGAG
>USCN01000070.1 GCA_900553165.1 uncultured Collinsella sp. | reverse complement strand
GAAGAGCTTCTGCACGGCACCAGCCGCAGAGTCGGTCACGCTCGATACGGCATTGCTTGCCTCGGCCACGCTGCCCGTAACCTCGGAGATGTCGCGAACGACCGCCTCGACCTCAACGAGGTTGGACGTCAGGGCGTCAACGGCAGTCTTGCTCGACTTGAGCAGCGGCTCCACCTGGGCAAGTGCCGGCGTAAGTTCGTCAACGGCGCCATCGAGCTTTGCCACCACAGGCTGAGCCTCGGCGATGGTGTTGTTGAGGTCGCTGACTGTCTTTTCGAGCGAATCAACGACGGTGCGGGTCTTGCGCAGTGTGAGCGCGAGCTCGATAACAGCCCACACGCCGGCAACGGCGAGCAGCAGCAGGGCGATTTGAATGGGACTCATACAAGCCTCCCGAAGGAATCGAAATACAGACGCTCTTCATGGTACCCCAAACAAGAGGAAAGATACCCAAAGGGAATGTGCGAGGTGCCAATGACCTACTTGGGAGCGTTACCGTTACGGTCGCGTTCGCTTTGCTCCACACGCCACTCTTCCCAGCCGCGGCCCGCAGGCTGCCAGAACGCGCCGCGCTCCAGTCCCTCGGGCAAATAGCGCTGATCGACCCAGCCTTCGGGATAATCATGCGGGTATTTATACACACCGTATTCGTCACTACCCGGTCGATGACGATCACGAAGATAGCTTGGAACCTCGCGGAGCCCACTTGAATGAATATCGGCCAACGCCGCATCGATCGAAGCCTCGCACGCGTTAGATTTAGGCGCCAGGCAAACATAGAGTGCAGCCTGAGCCAGGTTAATGCGGCATTCGGGATAGCCAATGACCTCGGCAGATTTAAATGCGGCATGTGCCACCAAAAGCGCCTGCGGATCGGCGTTTCCGACGTCCTCGGAAGCGTGGATCATAATGCGGCGAGCGATAAACTTAGGATCCTCCCCCGCATCGATCATGCGTGCGAGCCAATAGATCGTGGCATCGGGGTCGCTGCCGCGCATAGACTTGATGAACGCACTGATAATGTCGTAGTGCATGTCACCGTTTTTATCGTACGAAAAGCCACGACGCGGGTTGGCAATCTTAACGTCATCCACGGTAATGGGATAGCGTTCCCCCGCCGCCGGCGCTGGCGTTCCCTCGGTATCGGGACGCGTAACGGCGATCTCACTTGCCAGCTCGAGCGTCGTCAGAGCCGAGCGAGCATCACCCGCGGCCAGCGTGCAAATGGTCTTGACTGTATCCTCATCGGCCGAGAACTTACCGTTTAAACCCTGGGGCACCTCGAGCGCACGCTCAATCAGCGTGGCGATATCCTCGTCCTTCAGGTGCTCAAGCTCTAACACGCGACCGCGCGAGAGCAACGCTGAGTTGACCTCGAAGTACGGATTCTCCGTCGTGGCGCCAATCATAATGACGGTACGGTTTTCAACCGCATGCAAAAGCGCATCCTGCTGCGACTTCGAAAAACGGTGAATCTCGTCGATGAACAAGATGGTACGGCGGTCATACGTATTCAGGCGCGTCTTGGCCTCGTCGATTACGCGACGCAGATCCTTCACGGTACCCGTCACGGCGCTGACCTCGACAAACTCGCTCTTGGTATGGTTAGCGATAATGTGGGCCAGCGTCGTTTTGCCCGTACCGGCCGGCCCATACAGAATCACACTCGACAGTACGTCATGCTCAATCGCAGCACGCAGCCACGAGCCCTTACCGACGGCCTTTTGCTGGCCTACGTACTCGTCGAGCGAGTTGGGGCGCATGCGCACCGCGAGCGGCGCATTTTTAAAGGAACGCTCGCGCGTCGAGGCAGAAAAAAGGTCGTCCATAGCCATCCCGTGCATCAATCAAAAACGTTTTCCACTAACAGTATACCGAATATATACGAACTACCGTTCGTTAATATAGGTACGATGGGGAAACTCCAGACCGGGAAATAGCTTGCTCGTCAGCTCGCAGAAATAGCCGTCCGTCATGCTCGCGATGTAATCCACCACCGCTTGATCCTTGTCGTCCTGCCAGGTATAGGTGCGATCGTAGTAGGAAAGCTGCTGCTCAATGCGCGAAATATGATGCTTAAAGATGTAAGAGGACTCGTCGCCTTCGTTTATATCCTGCAGGCAACGGTCGTAGAGCTTTTCGAACGCCTCGCGCAGCTCCGCTTCGGAGTCGCCTTCGATGCCGCCCTTGCTATAGATCTTCTCGTAGTTCTCGCGCTTGGCTCGGCGGATTTCCTCAAACAGCTCCTCGCTCATCTCGATGCGCGGCTTGCCATAGCTGTGCTCGACGATATCAATGGAGGCATGCGTAAGGATCCAGCTGTTGTATGCCCCACCCAGGCCATCGTCAAAGGCGTCGGGCGACAGCAGACCCGCCGCAATGGCGTCTTGGCGATCGCGTCCAACATAGGCAAGGATATCCGAGATGCGAACCACGCAGCCCTCAAGCGTCATGGGACGTAGGTGCTCAATTGCGGTATAACCCGTGGCAATGCATTCCTCGACGGTTTGGTCGAACTGGTCAAAGGAACCCATGTCCGAAAGCTCAAACACACGCTGCTCATATTCGCCGTTGTGGCATAGCACGCCATCGAGTGTCTGGAGCGACACATTACGGCCGTACAGTGCATCGAGCACACGGACTGATTGCACGTTATGAAAAAAGTAGCGACCCGTGCGCTCGTGGTAAATATCGTTGAGGAAACGTTCACCGGCATGGCCAAAGGGTGTGTGGCCCAAGTCGTGGCCCAGGCCAATCGCCTCGATCAAATCGCAGTTGAGCCCCAGGGCACGACCGATATCGCGTGCAATGCGTGAGACAAGCTGCACGTGCAAACCGCGGCGCGACAGGTCATCATTGCTACGGAAGCTAAAGACCTGCGTTTTGCCTGCATAACGCGTGTACGCCGGAAGATGAAGAATCTTTTCGGTATCGCGCATAAACGCCGGACGCATAAGCGTGCCTTTGTCGGCAGCGCGATCAATACGACGAATGACCTGGTCATCGCCGCATCGATAAGGATTAACGACACCCGAGGCGCGGTCGGCGGAAATGCGCTCGACGAGTTCGGGCGACAACGCCGCGGGAATGCGGTCCATGCGCGCCTTAATGACGGCCGTTTCTTGATTAATTGCCATGGCATGCTCCTTAAGAAGGATGCGCAATCAGTTACAATGTGCAGCCCATGACTTCGATTATGGCAAATATCGGCACCAAAAACGGGAGCAATGGCAGGGAGCGCGATTTTGTAAAGAGGCAGGAGAGGGCAAGGACCAGGAGCGCGACGGCAAATGCCACGATGCCGCCCATAGGGTCGAGCGTGCAAAGCGCGAAGAGCGCCTTGACATCTCCCATGCCGATGCCCGGGGTTTGGCGAAGACGACGCCAGAGGGACTCAGTCAACACAAGGGCAAGGTAGACGATGACCGCAAGACCAGCGTGGTCAAGCGCCGTGTTAACGCCTTTGTCGAGCCAAACGCCTGCTAATGCCGCCACCGCACACGCTCCGGCAAGCGCATTCGGAAACCGCCGCTCACGGGCATCAATCGCCGCGCCGGCAAAGATGCAAATCCAAAACGGGATATAGACCATCGAGCACCTCCTCGAGCTGCATTACAAAAGCAAAAACCACCACAAAGGGCCTGTCCCCTTTGTGGTGGTTTTGATGGTGGTTATTTGGCGCCTTGCATGACCTCGTCGAGGGTAACGTTGACGGCGTGCTGCGTCGGGACCCAGTCAACCTTCAGGAACAGCGCTGCCACCGTGATGGGGATATAGCTGAACATAAAGATCGGGAAGGTAAACAGGTTGGTTACCAGACGCCACTTTTGCGCGCAGTGAATATGCTTGTACTCAAAGATGGTCGTGAGCAGCGCCAGGATAAAGAAGGTCTGGTACATCATCGCGAAGGTCATAATGAGCGAAGCGGCACAAGCCTGCATCTCGACCTCGGTGGCCAAGAAGCCATGCGAAAGTCCGCCCACGATGAGGAAGGTCGCGTTGGCGAGCATGGAGATCAGGGACAGCAGCATGCCCGGAGCGATGGTCATAAACATGTCGTAGGCAGCAAAGCGATGATAGCGGAAGGTCGATTTGACAAGATGCTTGCCATAGGTAAAAAAGACCTGGTAGAAGCCCTTGGTCCAACGCATGCGCTGTTTCCAGGACGCCTTAAACGTCACGGGTTGCTCGTCAAAGAACTCCGCCGGCGCATAACCGATGCGGATGCCGTGAATGGCGCAGAACGTGGTGAACTGGATGTCCTCGGTCAGCGTATGGAACTGCCAGCCGTGCATGCCCTCGATAACACTGGCGGAGATGAGGTAGCCCGAACCCGAGACAGCGCAGGACGTCTTACAGATGTTGCGCGCGTTGTTGAGAAAGCGTGCCTCGCGCAGATACCACGTGGCATTAGCCGCCGAGATCCACGAGCTGCCGAAGTTCTTGGAATTGCGATAGCTCGTGACCACATGGAAGCCCTGGTCAAAGGCATCGTTCATTTTGGACACGTAATCGCGGGAGATAACGTTATCGGCATCGAAGATAAAGTAGCCTTCAAACGTGTCGGGGTACTCGTTAAGGATGCGGTCGAAGCCAAAGTCCATGACCCAGCTCTTACCCTTACGGGCAAGATCATTGCGCTCGTAAACAATGGCACCTGCCTCGCGCGCGAGCTGTGCGGTGTTGTCGGTGCAGGCGTCGGCAACCACGAAGACCTCGATAAGCTCGGACGGATAATCCTGGTCCTTGATGGAGCGAACGAGGTTGGCAATCACGGCCTCCTCATTATGCGCCGCGATAAAGAAGGCATAGCGATGGAGTTTTTTGGCCTTGGGAGGCGCGACCTCGCCACGAAGAGCGCCAATGACAAAGAAGACAACCTGGTACAGAAAGCAGACCGTGAGCAGCGTGACGACAATCTGGTTGAAGATCACGATGGGCGTGTTGGTTTGTAAAAAGGCGAGCATGCAGGCTCCCAGGAACGCGTTACGTAAACAATCATATATCTTACCGCAGGCTTACCGAGTTCAAGAAACCACCTAATACCGGCTAGGCTTCGAGCAGGCCGAGCTGCGGGACGATGTCGTCGCCGGCGGCAGTGCGACCAAGCGAACGCGGGGCCAGGTCGTCCAGAACCGCGGCAAGATCCCACGGCAGCTCATCACGGCACTCAATGCGCTCCCCTGTCACGGGATGGTCGAATGCGACGCGCCAAGAATGAAGAAATTGCCTGGTCAGGCCCTGGTCGGCGCGTGCATCGCACTTGCCGTAGAGCGGATCTCCCACGCAGGCGTGGTTGATATGGCGCATATGCACGCGAATCTGGTGCGTGCGACCGGTAAACAGATGGCACTCAACGAGCGTATAACCATCGTCAAAGCGCGTGGAATCAAAGCGCTCGAGGACCTTAAAGGTCGTAATGGCCTGACGGGCAAAGGGGTCATCGGAAACCGCCATCTTGACGCGGTCGCGCGTGGAACGGGCAATACCGGTGTTGATAGTGCCCTCGTCCATGGCGATGTGCCCGTGAACGAGCGTGATATAGCGACGGTCGAGCGTGCGCGTGCGGATGAGATTTTGAAGCGCGCGCTGCGTGTCGTCGTCCTTTGCCGCAAGCATGAGACCCGAGGTATCGCGATCCAAACGATGCACGATCCCGGGGCGGTCCTCACCCTGTACGGTACCAAGATGGTCGATGCCGCAGTGGTAGACCAGAGCGTTCGCAAGGGTGCCGCTCTCGTGGCCATGGGCGGGATGGCACACCAGCCCGCGCTGCTTGGAGAGCACAAT
The DNA here is from genome assembly GCA_900553165.1 of uncultured Collinsella sp. Lineage (GTDB taxonomy): Bacteria > Actinomycetota > Coriobacteriia > Coriobacteriales > Coriobacteriaceae > Collinsella. The sequence goes on along the minus strand of USCN01000070.1, from coordinate 1,137 downwards.
GAGATAGTCGTCCTCATAGCGAATGTCGAGCGGGATGGCCTCGGGAATCACATCGGTGGGATCGTGCGGCTCGGGCAAGTCGACCGAGATGCGATCGCCGGCGCGTACGGCGTACTTTTTAGAGAAACAAGTCTCACCGTTGACGGCAACGGCGCCTCCCTCGATCAGATGCGCGCAGGCAGAGCGCGTGGGACAGCCATCGTTGGCGCCCAAATAGGCGTCAAGACGCTGACCAGCGGAATCGTCGGCAACAAGAATATGGATGTCGGCCATTAACGCTCATTCCTTTCGCGAATCTTGCGGGCACGCTCCCCACGCTGCTTGGCTTTGCGCTTAGCGCGGGCCTCATCACGGGCATTGAGCTCGGCAGTCGCATCAACCTCGCGGGCCGCGGGACTCAAGAACATGTAGCCGAAGAGGGCGAGCACAACGCCCACGGTAATGCCGATATCGGCCACATTGAAGACGGGAAAGTCGATGAAGGTGGTGGCAATAAAATCGGTCACAAAGCCAAAAGCCAGACGGTCGATCGCGTTGCCAATGGCGCCGCCCGCGACCATAGCCATGCCCACAACCTCCAAGCGAGCAAGCTGGGGCGCGCGAAGCAAGTACACGGCAATGGCGACAATGACCGCAAGCGCCAGCAAAGCAAACGCAACGCCATGCCCCTCGCCCATGCTAAAGGCAGCACCGATATTGCGGACAAATAGAAAGTCGATCACACCGGGGATAACAGTCACATGCAAAGCGTCGCCCACGGCACGAACCGCAAGTTTGGTCAGCTGATCAAAAAGCAGCACAACCAGCGCCACCCCACCAGCAACACACAACCGCCAACGCAAAGGCGGCGTCATATCCCCAGTACGACCCAACTCAATCCCCTACCCTCAAGAACATCGAATTCCGTTTAACGCAATTAACCATCTTATATTGCCACACGCAGAGCGCACGACATATCCACCAACACAAGCGAAATAACCAGCTAAAAACGAAAGCGACATTCCGAATAACGGAATGTCGCTTAATAGCTTTCGACTAAGAACGCAAGTCGAAAGAAAGCCTTTAGCTCCAGCAATGGAAACGCCGCGTTTTCGTCACCAACAGCGAAAACGTCCCTAAGCGAGCAAGGTGACGTGA
>USCN01000069.1 GCA_900553165.1 uncultured Collinsella sp. | reverse complement strand
TCGCCTGAAAGGTCCAGGCTTATGCTCGCGCGGCGCTGGCGCAGCGAAAGCAGCAGGTGAACATCGGGATCGGCGGCATCGACATCGGCACGACGGCCCGTGGTCTCGGCCAGGTGGTCGCACAGCGCGTCCTTGGCGCGCAGGGCCGAGAATCGCGTGTTGCGCAGCTGCTCGGTCACGCCGCGGGCGGTGATGGCGATGGTGGCGCCGGGGCGGACGATGCTCTCCCAGGCGATGTCGTAAACGCTATCGTACAGCTCGTCGGCATCCTGCGCCTCGAAGCGCCCGAGTACCACGAACACGCGGCTCGCCAGGCGCGACCACAGACAGGCGCGGTAGCCTTGCTCGAGCTCGCCCTCAAATGTAGCGCGGCCCTTCAGCCGGCGAACATGCGAAAGCCCGAGGCGTTTAAGCTCATCGGCGAGTGCGGACTCAAAGCCCTCGGGGCAGCTTGCGTAAAATTCCATGGGTGACCTCTCTGGTTGCGTCGCTCCATTATATGATGGATGCTTCGTTTGCCCTTATCCTCGAAAGGAACCCATATGATTGATGCGTGCCCCGAATCCGTTGTGCTCTTTTTTGACGTGGACGGCACGCTAACGTCGTTCGATCCCGACAACATGACCGACAAGGACTTTTCGGCGGTTCACCCCTCGCAGGCGGTCGTCGAGGCGTTTCATCGTCTGCGCGACGCGGGACACAAGGCGTTTATCTGCACGGGTCGCCCCCTGTGGCTCATCGCCGATAGCTTGCGTGCGCTCGACCCCGCGGGCGTCGTTGCCATGGCGGGCGCCACGCTCGAGGTCGAGGGCCGCGTGGTGTATGAGGACTGCTTTGACGAGGACGTTATCGAGGAGCTTGCGCGCCGTATGGCCGCGGCAGGGATTGAGGCCTTTTTCGAGACCAACGTGGCTACTTTTGCCCTGGAACCCGCGGGTGTTGAGCAGTCGTCTCTGATCGGCACTTCTGTGGTGCACAGCACCGAGGAAATGCGCGTCGACGGCCGTCTGCGCGTGGGCAAGGTAGGCATCGTCGCGAGCGACCTGGCTCGCGTAGCCAACGATGATGGCTTTATCGATCGCGAGTTTGAGCTGTGCAACACCGGTGGTCAGAATCGCGAGCTGAGCCCCAAGGGCATCGACAAGGGCGTGGGCGTGGCGCGAGCGCTGGAATACCTGGGTCGCACCGGCAACGCGCGCACCTTTGGCTTCGGCGATTCGGGTAACGACCTGGGCATGCTCGCTGCCGTCGAGACGGCTGTCGCCATGGGCAACGCCATGCCCGAGGTCAAGGCGGTCGCCGACTACGTGACCGACGATGTCGCACACGACGGCACTGTCACCGCCATGCGCCACTTTGGGTTGATTTAATAAATGGCCGGGTCGCCCGCAGTGGGGGGGCGACCCGGCCATTTGAGCTATTTTGCAATATAGAGCTTGGGATGACTGCGACTGCTCTCGATCGCCGCCGTCATGATGCCCTCGTCGTCTCCATCAACGATGATGCCATCGAGGTCATCGATCTGCGCGGACTGATAAAAACTGGTCTTGTTGAACTTTCCCTGGTCAACCATCATGTAACCCTGGTTTGAGTTGGTCAGGTACATATGCTTGATCATGGCTGAGAAGTCGTGCTCGACGGTAAAACCGTGGTCGGGGTGGAATCCGTCGGCACTGACAAACGCCTTGTCGGCATGTAGTTTGCTCATGCAGTCGAGCGTTAGTGCGCCCGCGAGATAGAGGTGGCCCTTGCGCACGGAGCCGCCCAGCAGCACTACCGAAGCATTGGGGAGATTGAAGCTGGCGTAGTTCGCGATTGCAAGATCGCCGGTGATAATGGTGATCTCACGCTTGTCCATGAGGGCCTTAGCGAAGTAAAAGCCTGTGGTGCCGATATCAATTACCAGAACATCGCCATCATCAACAAGAGTTGCTGCGGTTGCGGCGATGGCCTCTTTGGCCTCGACTTGGACATTGATGCGCTCCTCGGGATACGAGATTGCGTTGGAGCGAGAAAGCGATACCGCTCCGCCGCGTACGCGACGCAGCTTGCCTTCGGATTCCAGCGAGACGAGGTCGTGTCGTGCGGTGACTTCCGAAACCGAAAAACGGCGAACGATGTCGGATACCGAGATATTTGGCTTTTCGGCCAGCCAGTTCATAATAAATCGCTGACGCTCGGCCGGTGAAAGGTCTGAAGTAGATGCCATATGCCGCTCCTTTTGAACGAAAGGCAAAAGATGCGCCTTTCGTAATCGAAATATAACGTATCGATATGAAAAGAACAAGGCAAAATCGAATGAATCAAATGAACGGAATGGCATGTCCCAAATGCATGCGTAGCAGATAGTTTGCACTTAAATAGCGTGTAGAGGGTCTTGTTCTGAAGGCGCCGCCCAAAAGAAGTACGTTCACACCCGATATTCGACCGTTCACGGAAAGTTGACAATTGAGCTTTCGATAGCTTTTGAAAAGGTTTATAAAAGAAAACCGAAAAGCTTTTGAAACAAAGAAGAAGGCTTTCGATAGCAATAGTGTTAGATGAGAAAGGACCGAACATGGCGATTAAGGTGTTTGCCGACGGCGCTAACCTCGAGGGCATGCTTGACATGCATGACAATGGCAACGTTCAGGGCTTCACGACCAATCCTTCCCTTATGAAGGCCGGCGGCGTGACCGACTACCGCGCTTTTGCCAAGACGGTTCTTGAGCACATTACCGATGTGTCGGTCTCTTTTGAGGTTTTCGCTGATGACGAGGCTGGTATGGAGGCCGAGGCTCGCGAGATCGCAACCTGGGCAGACAACGTCTACGTTAAGATCCCGGCGCTCAACACCAAGGGCGAGTCCACTGCCGCGCTGGTCAAGCGTCTTTCTGCCGATGGCATCAAGGTGAATGTCACCACTATCTTCACGCCTGAGCAGGTCGACGAGTTCGTCGATGCCGTCTCTGCCGAGACCCCCTCTATTCTGTCCATCTTTGCTGGTCGTATCGCCGATACGGGCGTCGATCCGCTGCCCCTCATGGCGGAGTCCGTAAAGAAGGCTGCCGTTAAGCCTGCTGCCGAGGTGCTCTGGGCGTCCACGCGCGAGGTCCTCAATATCTTCCAGGCGGAGTCCGTTGGATGCCAGATCATTACGGTCCCCAATGCCATTCTTGCCAAGCGCAAGAATTTCGGGAAAGATTTGCTTGAGTACTCGCTTGATACGGTCAAGGGCTTTGCCCGCGACGTTCAGGCGCTTGGTTTTCATATCTTGCCCGAGGAGTAGGGGACGAGCATGCTGACCGATCTTCTTAAGCCCGAGCTTGTTGCCTGCCACGTCGAGGCCTCCGATTGGGAGGAAGCGATCAGGGCATGCGGTAAGTTACTCGTAGACGCTGGCAAATGCGACCAGAGCTATGTTGACGCCATGATTTCATCGGTTCACAAATTCGGCCCCTATATGGTCTTGGAAGAGGGCATCGCCATGCCCCACGCTCAGGCAGATGGCAATGTGAGTGAAGCGGGAATCTGTATCGTCACGCTTGACCCTGCCGTTGCGTTTGGACACGAGGATTTCGATCCGGTTCACGTGCTCGTGGGTATTTGCGCACCCGACCCCAAGGCTCATCTTGGCTGCTTGGCGGAGCTTTCGCAGATGTTCGAGGACGAGGACTGCGTTGCCAAGCTCAGCGCATGCGATACGCCCGAGCAGGTTTTGGAGACCATGCGTTCATTCTTTTAGGCCTTAATGGCACGGCGATGCGTCGCCGCTTTTGGATAGACGGAAAACCGTCACGTGTAGGAGAGGAAGGTTGCCATGCATATCATCACCGTATGCGGAAACGGCATCGGGTCTAGCCTGATGCTCGCTGGCAAAGTCGAGGAGCTTTGCGAGGAGGAGGGCATCAAGGCCGACGTTGAGTCTATGGACCTGAACGGTGCTTCTTCCGCAAATCCGGATCTGTTCATCACCGTTAAGGAACTCGCTCCCGAGCTCCACGGCAACGTTGTGATCGTTCGCAGCTATGTGAACAAGAAGAAGATCCGCGAAGACGCCCTCGAGGCAATCAAGGCGGCCGCCGCTAACGCCTAAAGCGGCACAAAAAAGGGCGGTTCCCTGTGGAAGAGGGAAACGCGCCCACGTTAGAGAGAAAGGAAGCGCAGATGCAAGCCATCCTTCCCATACTTGAGTTTATCCAATCGATTCTGACCAAGCCAGCATGGATCATGGGTCTATTTGCCTTTGTGGGCCTTGTCGCGCTCAAGCGCCCTGCCCACAAGGTGATGACGGGCACCCTGAAGCCCATTCTGGGTTACATTATGCTGTCTGCCGGCGCCGCTGTTGTTCAGGAGAACCTTGCTCCGCTGGGTACCTTCATCGAGACCGGTTTCCACATCACCGGCGTCGTGCCCAACAACGAGGTCGTCGTTTCGATGGCTCAGAGCGTCCTCGGCGTTCAGACCATGATGATCCTGATTCTCGGCTACGTCGTGAACATTATCATTGCTCGTTTTACCAAGTTTAAGTACATCTTCCTGACGGGCCATCACAGCATGTTCATGGCTTGTCTGCTGTCTGCCGTTCTGCAGGCATCTGGCTTCCAGGATGTCCAGCTTGTCATCGTGGGCGGCATGTTCCTGGGCCTCGTGAGCGCTATGCTTCCCGCCGTTGGTCAGCGTTTCACCGAGAAGGTTACCGATGGCGATGAAATCGCCATGGGCCACTTCGGTTCACTCGCCTATTACATCTCCGCTGCAGTCGGTACGCTTTTTGCTAAGGACGCCGAGGAGAACAGCACCGAGAAGATCGAGGTTCCCGAGAAGTTCTCCTTCCTGCGCGACACCACCATCTCCACGGCTCTTACCATGGCCTTCTTCTACCTGGTTACCGCTTTCGCCGCTTACATCGCAGATCCTGCGGTCGTTACCAAGACCGCTGGCGGCGACAATGTAATCGTCTATGCCCTGACCTGTGCCCTGTCCTTCGCCGTCGGTGTCACCATCGTCTATAACGGCGTTCGTATGATCCTCGCCGACCTGGTCCCGGCTTTCCAGGGCATCTCCAACAAGCTGATCCCTGGCGCTATCCCTGCCGTCGACTGCGCCGTCTTCTTCCCCTATGCTCCCACCGCCGTCATCCTCGGCTTTGTCGCTTCCTTTATCGGTGGCGTGGTCGGTATGTTCATCGTGGGCGCTACCCTGGGCATCTTCATCATCCCGGGCATGGTTCCCCACTTCTTCTGCGGTGCTACCGCCGGCATCTACGGCAATGCTACTGGCGGTCGCAAGGGCGCAGCTCTTGGCGCTTTCGTCAACGGCCTGCTCATCACCTTTGCCCCGGCCCTGCTCCTGCCCGTTCTTGACGTCTTTGGCTTCAAGAACACTACGTTCGGCGACTTCGACTTCTCCGTCATTGGTATTACGCTCGGCCGCGCTGCCGAGGCCTTCGGTACCACCGGTGTCTACGCGATTCTCGCTGTCCTTCTGGTCGTCGCCTTTATCCCCAACTTTATCCACACCAAGGGTGCTGTGATTAATCACGTTGAGGAAGAGTAATCCAGGCATACGTTAAGCCCTAATCGGGCGGAGCTCCGATAACCGGCTCCTACACGGAAGCGGTGACGTCTCAAATGAGGCGTCACCGCTTTTTGTTTTTGAGTGGTTGTGAAAACGCACCGATGAAGCGCTGCCTCTGCGCCGCGAACGGAATCAACCGCGATGATCAGCAAAAACGTTTTGCCGCTGGGGTGTCGATAAAAAATGGTAAAACTGCAAAACCGTTCGCCGAGAAGATAAAAAACCGCAGCTCACGCCTTGATAAACGTAGGTAAAGTGTTTAGCAGTGCAACGCCCATATGCAAGCGAAAGTTTTGTTGCGGTATTTGCAGGTTGTTCCTATTGGGTGAGAAAAACTTGCAAGTTCGACGATGGGCAGCGGTGGTTCGTCCTTTGCTGTTACTTTCCCTGCACCATGGTGAGGGAGATCTTCTTGCGGTCGCGATCGACCTTTTCTACCCACACCTTGACCGTGTCGCCGACGCACACTACGTCGCTGGGGTGCTTGACAAAGCGGTTGGCAAGCTTGGAGATATGCACGAGGCCGTCCTGGTGCACGCCCACGTCGACGAAGGCACCAAAATCCACAACGTTGCGAACCGTGCCCTTGAGCTCCATGCCCGGCTCCAGGTCGTCGATGGAAAGCGCCGAGCGGCTAAAGACCACCTCGGGTGCATCGTCGCGCGGGTCGCGACCGGGCTTCTTGAGCTCGTTGACGATGTCGATGAGCGTCAGGGTGCCGCAGTCCAGGTCGCTTGCCAGCGTCGAGAGGCTGCCCAGACGGCGCTCGATGTCGGGCACGCCGCCGCGGCTGAGCTCGCTGGCTTTAACGCCTGCGCGCTCCAGGACGGACGTGGCCACCTCGTAGCTCTCGGGGTGGACGCTTGTCGCGTCGAGCGGGTTCTTGCCGCCGCTGATGCGCAAAAAGCCCGCGGCGTTAAGATATGCCTTGGGTCCCAACTTGGGGACCTTCTTGAGCTGGCGGCGATCGGTGAAGGCGCCGTTTTCCTCGCGGTAGGCCACGATGTTTTTGGCAACGCTCGGCGTGATGCCCGATACGTATCCCAGCAGACTTGCGCTCGCGGTGTTTACGTCGACGCCCACGCGGTTGACGACGTCTTCCACCACGTGACCCAGGGTGCGCGAAAGCTCGGCCTGGTCAAGGTCGTGCTGGTACTGGCCTACGCCGATGGACTGGGGCGGAATCTTGACGAGCTCTGCCAGCGGGTCTTGCAAGCGGCGGCCCAGGCTCATGGCGCTACGTACGGTGACATCCAGGTCGGGATACTCCTGGCTTGCGAGCTCGGAGGCGGAGTACACCGATGCGCCGGCCTCGTTGACGATGGTGTATCGCAGCCCAGGAGCCTGCTCGGCGATGAACTCCGAGACGACTTCCTCGGTCTCGCGGCTGGCGGTGCCGTTGCCGATAACGATGGTGTTGACGCCGTCCTTCTTGACGAGGCGGGCGAGCTCGCGCTTGGTGCCGGCGACGTCGTGGCGCGGCTTGGTGGGGTAGAC
>USCN01000068.1 GCA_900553165.1 uncultured Collinsella sp. | reverse complement strand
CACATTAAGTGCTCTCCGGCTCGTGCGGAACTCGCGACGGAGCAAAGTCCTCCGTCCGCCTCCTATGGTTACTTGCTTGCCGGGTACTCGACCTCACGCTGCTTGGCACAAGTGATCTATCTGAAATATCTACCTGTAGGTAAACCCTTGTAGAAAGGTTAACTGTTATGACTAAAGAACTCGATTTTGATGCCATTAAGGCTGCTGCTGAGTCCCATCGTGCTGATATGACTCGCTTCCTGCGCGCTATGATCTCCCATCCCTCTGAGTCCTGCGAGGAGGGTGAGGTTGTCGCTTGCATCAAGGCCGAGATGGAGAGCCTTGGCTATGACGAGGTCAAGGTCGACGGCCTGGGCAACGTTATGGGCTTTATGGGCGAGGGCGACAAGATCATCGCCATCGACTCCCACATCGACACTGTCGGCATCGGCAACATCGAGAACTGGGATGCCGATCCCTATGAGGGCTACGAGACCGACGAGATCATCTACGGCCGCGGTGGCTCCGACCAGGAGGGTGGCATGGCTTCTGCTACCTACGCTGCCAAGATGATGAAGGACATGGGCCTCATCCCCGAGGGCTACAAGATCATGGTCGTCGGCACCGTCCAGGAAGAGGACTGCGACGGCATGTGCTGGCAGTACATCTACAACAAGGACGGCATTAAGCCCGAGTTCGTCATTTCCACCGAGCCCACCGACGGCGGCATCTATCGCGGTCACCGCGGCCGCATGGAGATCCGCGTCGACGTTCACGGCACCTCCTGCCACGGCTCCGCTCCCGACCGCGGTGACAACGCCATCTACAAGATGGCCGACATCATCGCCGACGTCCGCGCCCTCAACAACAACGGCTGCGACGAGTCGACCGACATCAAGGGCCTCGTCAAGATGCTCGACCCCAAGTACAACCCCGAGCACTTCGAGGACGCTCGCTTCCTGGGTCGCGGCACCTGCACCGTCAGCCAGATCTTCTACACCAGCCCCAGCCGCTGCGCTGTCGCTGACTCCTGCGCCATCTCCATCGACCGTCGTATGACCGCCGGTGAGACCTGGGAGTCCTGCCTGGACGAGATCCGCAACCTGCCGGCCGCCAAGAAGTACGGCGACGATGTGAAGGTCTCCATGTACATGTACGACCGTCCGTCCTGGACCGGCGAGGTCTACGAGACCGAGGCTTACTTCCCCACGTGGATCAACAAGGAGACCGCTCCGCACGTCAAGGCCCTCGTCGACGCCCACAAGGCCATGTTCGGTGACGAGCGCATCGGCTGCGAGCCCAGCATGGACAAGCGCACCGGTCGTCCGCTGTGCGACAAGTGGACCTTCTCCACGAACTGCGTTTCCATCCAGGGCCGCTATGGCATCCCCTGCGTCGGCTTTGGCCCGGGTGCCGAGTCTCAGGCTCACGCTCCCAACGAGGTCACCTACAAGGACGACCTGGTCACCGCTGCCGCCATGTATGTGGCTGCCCTGAACCTCTACGATCCGAGCCAGGCCGATGGCGACGCCACCGTGTTCCGCGCCGGTCTGACCAACAACAAGATCGACTAGTCCCATTCCTCGATTTTGTTGAGCCGGGGACAGTTTATGCCCCCGGCGCCTCCTGTTGACTTGGGGCCCGCGGTCGTTATCTCCCATGCTTCCTCAACGGTGGCGGGTCCTCGTCATGGTGCTCCGCATGTTCTAGCCACACGCGCATGCCGGAGCACATCTACTCATTGCGATCGTTTCATCTTTAGAAAGGACATTTCCATGGACGCTAAGTTTACCGAGCTCGTCGAGCAGCTGAACGGCCTCGATTTTAAGGGTATGTACGGCAGCGACTTCCTGCACACCTGGGACAAGACCACCGATGAGCTCAAGGCTCTCTACATCGTCGCCGACGCCCTGCGCGAGCTGCGTGAGAACAACGTCTCGTCCAAGATCTTCGACTCGGGCCTGGCTGTCTCCCTGTTCCGCGACAACTCCACCCGTACGCGCTTCTCCTTCTCTAAGGCCGCCAACTTGCTCGGCCTTGAGCTGCAGGACCTGGACGAGAAGAAGTCCCAGATCGCTCACGGCGAGACCGTCCGCGAGACCGCTACCATGATCTCCTTCATGGCCGACGTCATCGGCATCCGCGACGACATGTACATCGGCAAGGGTGACGCCTACATGGCCGAGGTCTCCGAGTCCGTGCAGCAGGCCTACGAGGACGGCGTTCTGGATCACCGTCCCACGCTCATCTCCCTGCAGTCCGACTCCGATCACCCCACGCAGTCCTCTGCCGACATGCTCTACCTCATCAACGAGTTTGGTGGTCTTGAGAACCTCAAGGGCAAGAAGGTTGCCGTTACCTGGGCCTATTCGCCCTCTTACGGCAAGCCGCTGTCCTGCCCGCAGTCGCTGATCAGCCTGCTGCCCCGCTTTGGCATGGACGTCACCCTGGCTCACCCCGAGGGCTACGACCTCATGCCCGAGGTCGTCGAGCGCGCCAAGAGCTATGCCGCCGAGTCCGGCACCACCTTTAAGCAGGCCAACACCATGGCCGAGGCCTTCGAGGGCGCCGACATCGTGATCCCCAAGAGCTGGGCTCCGTTTGCCGCCATGGAGAAGCGTACCAACCTGTACGCCGAGGGCGACGACGCCGGCATCGCAGCGCTCGAGAAGGAGCTGCTCGCCCAGAACGCCACCCATCAGGATTGGTGCTCCACGACCGAGCTCATGGAGAAGACTGCCAACGGCCAGGACACCATCTTTATGCACCCGCTGCCCGCCGACATCTCCGGTGTCTCCTGCGAGCACGGCGAGGTCAACGCCGACGTCTTCGACATGCACCGCGTGGGCATGTACAAGGAGGCCAGCTACAAGCCGTACGCCATCGCAGCCATGATGTTCCTGCAGAAGGTTGCCGATCCCGCCGCTACCCTCAAAGCCCTCGACGAGCGCAACACCGCCCGTTGGCTCCAGGCCTAAAGCCGGGTTGAGGTACGCCATGTAAAGGGGGCGCTCTGCCAACCGGCGGGGTGCCCTTTTTTTGCATCGCGGGCGTGCGGGATAAGCGCTTTCGATGTGGATGCCCGCGGCGCGAGTTATGGGTACGATGGTTTCAGGGGAGGTATCACCATGAAACTTGGATGCGTCATTATGGCCTCGGGCGAGGGCAAGCGGTTTGGCTCTAACAAGATGCTTGCCGATATCTATGGCGAGCCGCTGATTGCCCGGACCATCGATTCGGTTCCCCGGGGCTTTGACGTTGTGGTCTCGACGCGTTGGCCCGAGGTCGCCCAGATTTGCGAGGACAAGCATTGCCCGTGTGTGCAGCACGATGGCAAGCTGCGCAGCGAAAGCGTCCGTGCGGGCCTTTCGTGGGGAGTCGAACGCAACTGGAAAGGTTGCCTCTTTTTGCCGGGCGACCAGCCGCTCGTGAGTTCAGATTCTTTTGAGGCTATGGTTCGTGCATTTGACGAGCGTGGCCGCAAGCATCCGGTGCGTCTTGCGTGCAACGGTGAGCCTTCGAGCCCGGTGCTCTTTCCGGCGGAACTGTTCGATGCACTTATGTGTCTTGAGGGTAAGGACGGCGGCGGTTCGATCCTCAAGGACCGTACCGACGTGGTACTGGTCGAGGCGCGTGCCTACGAGCTGTGGGACGTCGATACCGTCAAGGGACAGCGACGCATAACGGAGCATATCGCCGCCTGCTCGTATTTTGATCGCGTGGCCAACTGCATCAATCAATAAGGAGCAATTATGATCATCATCAAAAACGGCGCACTCGTGACGCCCCAGGGGCTTCGCCGCGCCGATCTTGCCATGGATGGCGATAAGATCGTGCGGATCGCCGCGGCGATTGAGCCGGCCGAGGGCGATACCGTCGAGGATGCCGCGGGCTGCTGGGTGTTTCCCGGCTTTATCGACGGCCACACGCACATGCAGTGCTGGACCGGCATGGATTGGACAGCCGATAGCTTTGAGACCGGTACGCGTGCGGCTGCCTGCGGCGGCACGACGACTATTGTGGACTACGCGACAGCCGATCGCGGCGTGACCATGCCCGATGCCTTGGCCGAGTGGCATCGCCGCGCCGACGGAACCTGCACGGCTAACTACGCTTTTCATATGGCACTCGCCGAGTGGAACGAGCGCAATCGCGCCGATCTTTCGGCCATTCGCGAGGCGGGCGTGTCGTCGTTTAAGACCTACTTTGCCTACGATCATCTGCGCCTGGACGATGCCGAGACGCTCGAGGTGCTCGAGGAGCTCAAGCGCCTGGGCGGTATCCTGTGCGTGCATTGCGAGAACGGTACGCTGGTGAATGAACTGCAGAAGCGCGTGTTTGAGCAGGGTATCCACGGGCCCGAGGGCCATGCGCTCAGCCGTCCGGACGTGTGCGAGGCCGAGGCAGTGAGCCGGCTGCTGTATCTGGCGCACTTGGCCGGGGATGCTCCGGTCAACGTGGTGCACCTTTCGACCAAGCTGGGGCTCGAGGCCATTCGCGCTGCCAAGGCGCGCGGGCAGAAGAATATTTATGTCGAGACCTGCCCTCAATATCTGATGCTCGACGACACCTGCTATCTGGAGCAGGGAGAGGACGGCTTCGCGGGTGCCAAGTATGTGATGAGTCCGCCGCTGCGCCATGCCGGCGACCGTGCGGCCCTGCGCGAGGCGCTTGTGGCCGGCGAGATCGATACCATCGCCACCGACCACTGCAGCTTTAATCTGCACGGGCAAAAGGACCGCGGGCGCGACGACTTCCGCGCGATTCCCAACGGCGGGCCCGGCGTGGAGCATCGTCCCGTCGCGATTGCCACGAGCTTTGAGGGACAGCTGGGCCCCGAGGACCTCTGCCGCCTGATGAGCGAGAACCCGGCGCGCGTGTTTGGCATGTACCCGCGCAAGGGCTGTCTTGCCGAGGGCTCCGATGCCGACGTGTGCGTGTGGGATCCCAAGGCGCGCTGGACGATCAGTGCCGCGACGCAGCATCAGGCTGTGGACTACACGCCGCTCGAGGGTTTTGAGGCACATGGCCGCGTCAAGGCCGTGTTTGTGAACGGCGTGCTGGCCGGAGCCCAACCCGGCCGCTACGTCCCCCGCTAACAGGAAGGCCGCCGGGGTAGCTAATTTGGGACGGGGCTCTTTTAGCTACCCCTTGAGGCTGGTGGCGACGATGGAGCGGCCGAGGGCTGCCTCGAAGCGATCTGCCATCGTTGGATCAGCAAGCGTGTCGACTTGGTTGAGCATGATACGGGCATTGTTGAGGTTCAGCATCTGCAGCTCGGCATTGAGCACCTGGGCGACGCGCTCTGGGGTGGCAGCGTCGGTGGGCTCGCAGCCGCAGCGCTCGCAGAAGAGCTCGGGGCGGTGGACAACCTCGGCGACGGGCTTGCCCAGCCCCGAGGCGCCGACGACCCAGACAAAGTTTGCCGTGGCGGCGGGAATTACCGGCTCCCAGGCGGCATGCGCCTTGAGCGGGAGTCGCTTGCTGCCATCTGCCTCGGTCAACACATAGTCAAAGCGCTGTGCCAGCTGGTCGAGCGGCTCGGCAGGGGAGGAGAGCTTGCCTGTCTCCGGGTTCAAAACACCCGCCTGGCAGATACTTCCGCGGACAAGTCCCGCGCATGCCTCGCAGGTGCAGCCGGGAACATGTAGGGTCCCCGGCTTCCAAGGCGCGGCGTCCAGGCGACGGCTCGACCCGTCCCATGGCACGCCGGCGACGGGAAACATGTGCGTGGTGGTACAGAGGAGCACGCGGCCGACAGTGCGCATGAGCTCGAGACCCAGCGTCTTCAGCAGCGTCGACTTGCCGCCACTGCCGATAATCGCGGTAATGCCCGGCTCGATCCTGAGCGCAGAGGCAAGATTGCCGCTAACCGTTTCCATCTGTTCACCGCCGTATAATACTGTGATAATAAATAATCATCAGAGTAGCGGTCGGACCGCTTTTTCTCTGCTCAAACCGTAGCACAGGGAGGTGCCCCGGGAATGCTCGTTTATGTTCGCGGCGCCGGTGATATCGCCACGGGTGTCGCTGCCCGTTTGGTGCGCGCCGGCGTGTCGGTCGTTATGGCAGATATCGCGGTTCCCACGTGCATCCGTCGCACAATCAGTTTTTGCGAGGCCATTCGCTTGGGCGAGGTCGAGGTCGAAGGCATTCGCGCTCGCTTGGCGCAGACGCCGGCTGAGGCGCTTGAGATTACCGAGGCTGGAGACGTCGCCGTTGTGGTGGACCCTCAGGCCAAGATGCTCGATGAGCTTAAACCCGCGGCTGTGGTCGACGCGATTTTGGCTAAGCGCAACTTGGGCACCACGCGCGACATGGCGCCTGCCGTCATCGCTGTGGGGCCGGGCTTTACCGCGCCGGTCGATTGCGACGCCGTGGTCGAGACCATGCGCGGGCATTTTCTCGGCCGTGTCATTACCCAAGGTTCGCCCCAGCCCAACACGGGCGTGCCGGGCATTATCGCCGGCTATGGCAAGGAACGTGTTATCCACAGCCCCGCCGCCGGCGTGTTTCGGTCCGACCGCGCAATCGGCGACATCGTGAGTGCCGGAGACGTGATTGGCTACGCGGGCGATACGCCCATGTGCACGCAGATCGATGGCTGTCTGCGCGGGCTTTTGGCGAACGGCGTGCGGGTGACTGAGGGCTTTAAATGCGCCGATGTCGATCCGCGCGGCGACGCCAACTATATCAACTATATTTCGGACAAGGCGACATCGGTCGGCGGCGGCGTGCTCGAGGCGCTTGCTATGCTCACCGATGTCTTTAGAGGATAGAAGGCGGCAATGGAAAAGCTCGATGTGGTGAATGCGGCGCTTGCCGCCCTGCGTGCTGACGAGACGTGCGAGCTGGTGGTAGTGGCCGGTACGGCGGGGTCGTCCCCGCGCGGTGTGGGCGCATGGATGACTGTCTTTGCCGATGGCAGCCAGGCGGGCACTATCGGCGGCGGCAAGATTGAGCTCTTTGCGCTGGACGAGGCGCGCGAGCTGCTGGCCGGGGGTAAATCGCGTCTGGTCCGCTACACCATGGGCGGCGAGAACTCCGATACCGGCATGATTTGCGGCGGAGCCATCTGCCTGTGCTATCTGCACCTGGATGCGACCAAGGCGCCGTTGTTCCAGTCGGTTGCCGACATCTTGGCCTATCGGCGCATCGGCGACTTCGTCATCGACTTTGAGCCGTTTATCGCGGGCGTGCTCGAGGGCGATGTGGCCGAGTACCATGGCGAGGAATCGCGCCGCACCATTGCGGGCTGCCCCGGGCTTTCGCTGGTGGAGGAGGGGAGTAAGGTCACCTACACCAACGCGGCCTCCGAGATTCCCCCGGCGCACATCGAGACGCTCTGCCCCGAGGGCCTGGCCTATATCTTTGGCTGCGGCCACGTGGGTGCTGCGACGGCGCGGGTGCTCACGG